>CAZDYX010000366.1:0-4027 GCA_964509775.1 uncultured Desulfobulbia bacterium
CGCCGGGGTCCGGACCGGTTCAGTCTGGTAAATATCCTGGCCGGCCAGTGGAATGCCTACATCGATATGTGGGCCAGGGAGGCCAGGGCCTTTCACGAGCCGCTTCTCGTTGCCTTTGGGATTGAAATGAACGGCAACTGGTTTCCCTGGTCCGGATGGTTTTACAACAACGGGAAGGTGATCCCGGACTCAAACCCTCCCCTTTATGAAGGACCGGAACTCTACAAAAAGGCCTATCGCTATGTGGTGGACCGGGTACGGGCCCAAGGGGTGGAAAATATCGAATGGGTATTCCATGTAAATAACGCCTCCATGCCCAATGAACCATGGAACCGGATGGCGAACTATTATCCCGGCGATGACTATGTGGACTGGCTGGGCCTAAGTGCCTATGGGAAACTGTTCCCCGGCCCCTGGTGGATCCGCTTTGAGGACCTGACCCCCTCATTTACGGAGGTGTGCGCCCTTCATCCGACCAAGCCCTTTATCCTGGCCGAATGGGGAATCGGTGAATTTCCGAAGACCGGCAACAAGGCGGAATGGCTAACAGGCGCATTTAAACGCCTGTTGACTGAGTTCCCCCGGCTCAAGGCAGCCGTCTTCTGGCATGAACGTTGGCAAAACGATGATTTGAGCTACAGTAATCTGCGGGTTAATTCATCGATAGAGGCGCTTGACGCCTACCGGAACGGAATCGCCGCTCCCTTCTGGCTCAGCCGGCCCGATTTTGTGGAAAAGACGCGATGACAGGAAGACGCTGATTTTCATCGAGAATCTCGCGTATAGTTACGGCAAGCTGGTTCATGGCCAAGGGTTTCAGGAGAAACCTACGGGCGCCAATGGCCTTGGCCTTCTTTTCAGATATGGAAAGGTCATTACCGGAAATAAGGATAACCGGGATATCGGGCCTTATGCCCAGCATCTTTTCCGTCAATTCCTCCCCTGACAGAAAAGGCATGGCCTGATCCGTGATAACAAGATCAAAATCATTCGGTTGGGCGCGAAAAAGCTCCAGGGCCTCGGTACTATTGGTAAAAGAGGTGATTCTGTAACCCAGATGGGTGAAAATGTCGTACATCATGACTACGATTGGTCCCTCGTCATCGATTATTAAAATACGTTCGGAGCCAAAGGGCATCGGTTCACGGCCGTTTGCGTCCGGGAAAATCTCACTGCTGCCCGAATCGATCCGGGGAAGATACACCTGAAAGATACTGCCCTTTCCTGGTTCACTGTGCACGATGATGACACCGTCATGGCTCTTCACGATGCCATGGACCACGGAAAGCCCCATTCCGGTACCCTCACTCTCGGACTTGGTGGTGAAATAGGGCTCAAAAATCCGTTCCAATACCTCCCTGTCCATGCCGTGCCCGGTGTCCTTTAGGGTCAGCAGGAGGAAATCGCCGGCCGGGAGGACCACGGTCTGATAATCTTGGTCTTTTATCAGCTTGACCTCGGAAAGGGAGACCTCGAGCATTCCACCTTTCTCTTGCATGGCGTGGCAGGCATTGGTGCAGAGGTTCATGATCACCTGATGGATCTGGGTGGCATCCGCGAGAACCGGTCCGCATGCCATATCAAGGTTTTGGCGGATCTCAATACTTACCGGCAGGAGGGAGCGTAAAAGCTTGATCGTATCTTGGATAAGGGGCTGCAACCGGAGAGGTTTTCGAATTGGACTGCCCTTGCGGCTGAAGGTAAGAATCTGCCGCACCATATCCTTGGCCCGCTGGGACGCAACGAGCACCGCATTCAGGTGGTCCTGCCAACGCCCAGGCGGCATGGTAAGAATGGCCAATTCCGTATTGCCGATGATGGGGGTAAGGATATTGTTGAGGTCATGGGCAATGCCGCTGGCAAGGGTCCCAATGGCCTCCATCTTTTGCATTTGCTGCAACTGTTCTTCAATCTGCTTTTGTTTGGTAATATCGCGCACATATTCGATAACGCCCTTGAGTTGGCCGGTCTTGGTGTCAATGAGCGGAAAACTGTAGAGATCGAGCCAGCCGATCACCTCTCCCGCAGGACCGCGTAGCGGGACGACCTTATAGGCCGCTCCGCCATCGGCAAGGGTTTTTTGGCTGGGACATATCTTGCAGGGCTCTTTCTGGCCGTGATAGGCCTCGTAACATTTTTTCCCGACGAGGGGAAGCATGTGGGGATACCACCTTTCCATGATCGGGTTCACCCCTACGATAGTCATACCGGTGTCAAGAATACTGATGCCGTCCTGGATGCTGGCAAATATGTCGGACAAAAACTGTTTCCTCTCCCGCAGACGTTCCTCAACCTCCTTACGTTCGGTGATGTCCCTGGCAATATGAATGGCCTTGACCAGCGCCCCTTGGGCGTCGAACACCGGCGTCACCGAGACCATGAAGGTTCGGCCCAAGATCTCCAGCTCCATGTCGATGGTCTCGGGTTTGGTGGCCTGTAGCAACCTTTTGAGGGGACACTCCCGGGACAGTTGATCGCTGCAGTGAAAAATATTGCAACAAAAACTGCCGACAATTTTATCAGGGGCCATACCTGTGAGTTTCAAGGTGGCAGGGTTGGCGGCAAGGACACGGTAGTCAAGGTCTAACACCATGACAGGGTCATTAATGGCCCGAAAAATGAGCTCCCAGTCCTCTCCTGATTCATTTTGAAGTTTATCCTTGATTGTCGGCTGCATGGATTCCCCTCTGGGCCATAAAATTGTGCATACAGAACTTCTGGCATGGTTCAACGTTCCCGGTTCAAGGGTTCAAGGTTAGGTTCCTGCAAGCCACCATCCTCCAAACCTGGAACCGTGAACGAGGAACCTATTGAACCATGCCTAACTTCTTTACCCTTTTTTAATCTTACTCAAAAAAATAAGGAAGAGCGAATAAAATAATGACCGAAACGAGCGATACTTCATATAACAAAAGGATGCTAACGAAAGAGGAATTTATCCCGGGCTATCTTAAATTGCCTGCTGCGGCGCTTGATGAGCGGATCAGGGCGGCAAAAGAGCTGCTTTCCGCCTGCCGACTCTGTCCGCGGGCATGCGGGGCAAACCGCCTTACCGGTGAAATGGGGATATGCCGCACCGGGGAAAAGGCCTCGGTCGCAAGCGTTATGCCGCATTTTGGTGAAGAAACCCCGCTGGTGGGAAGGGGCGGATCAGGCACCATTTTTATAACCCATTGTAATCTCCTATGCATCTTTTGTCAGAACTATGAAATCAGCCATCTGGGAGAAGGCAGGGAGGTGACCACGGAGGAGCTTAGCGCCATGATGCTTATGCTCCAAGGGCAAAGGTGCCATAACATCAATTTTGTGACTCCCACCCATGTGACGGCCCAGATCCTTGCGGCCTTGCCGCTTGCCATCGCAGGAGGTCTTCATGTACCCCTCGTCTATAACAGCAGCGGCTATGACCGGGTGGAGACCTTAAGACTGCTGGACGGGATCATTGATATCTATATGCCGGACTTCAAATTCTGGGACCCTGATACGGCAAAACTCCTGGCCCATGCCCCGGATTACCCGGAACGGGCGCGTGATGCCATAAGAGAGATGCACAGGCAGGTGGGCGATCTGGTGATTGACGATCAGGGCATCGCCGTGCAGGGCTTACTTGTCCGGCATCTGGTGATGCCGGGCGGACTTGCCGAGACCGGAGAGATCATACACTTTCTGGCTACTAAGATCTCTCCCCATACCTATGTCAATATCATGGACCAGTACCGGCCCTGCGGTCGGGCAAGATATTATCCGGCCATAAACCGCATGATCACGAGCGTTGAGTATGATGAGGCCCTTAGGCTCGCGCGGGCGGCCGGGCTATCTCGTATTGACGAAAAGGATTGGCGGAAAATTATCGCCTGGATGTAGTATTTTCCAGTATTGTCCGGTTAGGAAATTGCAATGCCTGTTTTTCCCTCTCCCTCTCCCTCTCCCAGAGGGAGAGGGAGCCTTTTTAATAACCCTCGCCCCTTGGGCGAGGGTGGCCGAAGGCCGGGTGAGGGCGCGACACCCACAAAGAGCCTTGGGAAAT
>CAZDYX010000367.1:0-4002 GCA_964509775.1 uncultured Desulfobulbia bacterium
CAGCAAGGTGTCGTCGCCAGCTTCCTCATTCTGACTCCTGAATTCTGACTCCTGAGTAGTTACCACACTTTATCCGAAAAGTAACCAGATGGAACCGTAAAAAATTGTAACTACTCAGGTTGTTTAGTCTGAAGTCTGTTAGGAGAAGAGCAACGAACGAATCAGACACGAACAGGATCTCATCAGCTAGTTCAAATTCTGAACTTAGTGAAATTTCGAATTTTTCTTCTTTACCTATTCACCTAAACACCTACAGACTATCAACCTGAGTAGTTACGTCTACAACCTTCTCAGTCCCTCAGGTACAAGACCGATTTTGCCGGAAAGCGCAAGGTCGATGGTCGCAAGCATCATTTCCTTGTCCCGTCTCAGTCTGCCTTCAAGGGGGAGAAAATTAGAGGCATGGTTGGTATGCAATTGGGTCCTGTCAACGGTGATCGTGGCGATCATGGTCCTAAGTTCGGTAAGCAGGATGTGCGGGGAAGGCATCCGGAAACGGCCGTCTTGTTCCTCCTTGGCAAGGGGGGTATTGGGCAGCACCATGAGGGTGAGCACCGCGATCTGGCTGGGGGCAATTTCGTTTAAGACCCGGCCGGTTTCTATGGCATGCGCTTTTGATAGCTCCTCTCCAGCCACGCCGAGCAGCGCGGTCACCGAGAGAAAGAGGCCGGCCTCCCTCACTAGCCGGCCGGCAACAATCATTCCTTCGGCATCTATTCCTTTGCGGATGGCGGTAAGAACCTGGTCTAGGCCGCTTTCAAGGCCCATGTACACCCGGGAAAGACCAAGGGCTTTTAGTTCCTTGAGGTCTGCCACTGATTTATGCCTGACGCCCTTGGCATTGGCATAAAGGTTGATGCGGTTTACCCAGGGAAGACGGGTGCGGATTCGGGTAAAAAGATCCTTGAGCCGCCTTTGTGACAGGGAGAGCACATCGCCGTCGGCAAGGAAGACCACTTTTTGCCGACGGCAATATCGGGCCGCAAAATCAATGTCCGCATCAATAATCTCTTGATCCTTGATGTGGAACCTTTCCCCCTTATAGGCCCCGCAGAAGGTGCAACGGTTGTGGGAACAGCCGACCGTGACCTGGAGGATGATATTGTTGGCCTCGCTGGGGGGCCGAATGAGATTTCCCTCATAGTTCATACTGCTCTTCCTGCTTTGGTCGGTTCGGATGGTTTATATGAAAAATAAGAATCCAGGATTCAGAATTCAGGAGACAGGAGGGGGTTCGCGAGGATTTCTATTTCTGATTCTGAATTCTGACTCCTGACTACTGAATTCCATTTTCATTAACGATGATCAGTGCCGGTTTTTACGTTCAAAGGACTCCATGAAGGAAACGAGTTTTTCCACCCCTTCGCGGGGAAAGGCATTATAGATCGAGGCCCGCACCCCGCCCACCGACCGATGGCCCTTGAGCCCGTCAAACCCTGCCTGGGTCGCCTCGGCGATGAACTTCGCCTCGAGCTCCGGGGAGGGAAGATTAAAGGTGACATTCATGAGGGACCGCGAGTTTACCTGGGCGTGCCCCCGGTAATAGTCGGTTCCATCAATGGCCTTATAGAGAAGGTCGGCCTTGTCCTGGTTCATCTCTGCCATGACCGCGAGCCCGCCAAGCCTTTTCAACCATTTGAGGACAAGGCCGATGACATAGATGGCATAGCAGGGCGGGGTGTTATAGAGGGAATTTTTTTCGGCATGGGTCCGGTACCGAAACATGGTGGGCACGTTTTCCGGATAGGTATCAAGGAGGTCCTCCCGGATGATGACCACCGTGGCCCCGGCCGGCCCCATGTTTTTTTGGGCCCCGGCAAATATCAGACCGAACTTTTTTACGTCCACCTCCCGGGAAAGGATGTCAGAGGACATATCACAGACCATGAAGGGTTCCACGTCCGGGAATTGGTGGAACCGGGTGCCGAAGATGGTGTTGTTCGAGACCAGATAGAGGTATTCGGACCCGGGCGCCACCGTATATTCGGTTTGCTCCGGAACCCGGTTAAACCCGGTCTCCTCGCCGGAATAGGCAACCACCACCCTGCCGAAGAGCTTGGCCTCCTTGATGGCCTTTTTGGCCCAGGTGCCGGTGTTGAGATAGGTGGCGGTCTTACCCGGGCCCAGAAGGTTCATGGGCACCATGGCAAACTGGGTTGAGGCCCCACCCTGGAGAAAAAGGATCTTATAATTATCCGGGATGGCCATCAATTCCCGCAGGAGGTCAATTGCCTCGTTGATGACAACGGTAAAATCCTTGCCGCGGTGGCTCATTTCAAGAATGCTGAGCCCCTTCCCCTGATAGTTCACGACATCCTTTGCCGCTTGCTCCAGGACTTCATACGGCAAGGTGGCCGGCCCCGGACTGAAATTATAGATACGATCTGGCATGATCCTCCCTTACAACCGTTTGATATGAAAATAGATTCCGAGCGATTCGATCGCGAATGCGCTTTAGGGCAAATAGAAGCCGGTCATTGTACCGTTTCCCCGAATATCATTCAATATTAAAAACACCCAGCCTGGGGTGCCGGGTAATACTTGAATGGGGGTTAAAGCTCCGGGGTTCTCCTGAAACGTGATTTTTTAAGACTTGACCCCCAAAATTCTGCGACCAAAGAAAAGGGGTCTTGACAAGACGTTTCCCTTTTTATAGGTTGAACGGATTTTAGGGTCTTACGGAAAGAGACTATGCAGAACATGGAGCAGCAGCGAAAATGGATTGAGGAACTGCGGCGAGCGCACGCCGCTATCTCCTGGCAATATCGGGTGGGGCTCTCCTGCCCGGCGCTCGAACTCAGCGCAGGGACGAGGATTGTAGGCCGGTGGGATAAGTTCGGCCGCACCATCCGTGTTTCGACCGGCATTATTGAGCGCTGCTCCTGGGATGTGGTTCTGCAGGTCTTCAAACACGAGATGGCCCATCAGTATGTGGATGAGGTCCTGGGTCAACATGATGACCCTCCCCATGGCCAGGCCTTTCAGTTTGCCTGCGAACGGTTGGGGGTCCTGTTGTTTTTTCGTAAGGCGAACGGGTTGATACCCGAGTTTCTCTCCCGCCTTGAAATCAATTCCCCAACCGAACAGAGCCGGCTGCTCACCAAGGTTGAAAAACTCCTTTCCCTTGCCAACAGCACTAATGAGCATGAGGCGGCCCTCGCCATGGAGAAGGCGAACGATCTCCTGCGAAAATATAACCTTGAGCGGCTCGATCAGGTTTACCCTGATAATTACGTGCGCGTCATCATCAATGAGGAGCCGAAACGGCTCGATGCCCAGCGCCGCCGGATCGCGACCTTACTCCTCAATTATTTCTTTGTTAAGGTCGTCTATTCCACGCTCTTTGATGCCCGAACCTGCGAGACCTATCAGACCGTTGAGCTCCTCGGGACAAAAGAGAATGTCATGATCGCCGAATATGTTTATCACTTCCTGGTTCGGCAGGTGAATCGGCTCTGGCAGAATTACCACGAGGCGACCGGCGTAAGCCATCGTCAACGGCTATCCTATGTCTTGGGCGTGCTTGCCGGGCTGGAGGAAAGGCTTAGGCAGGCAGAGGCAAGGGCGCAAGGCCGGTCCGAGGTACCGGTCTCGGCCCTGGTTCGGGCGAAGGACCAGGGGCTTCGCGCCTTTACCGCCTTACTTTTCCCGCGACTCTACACCGCAAAGAGGAAGGGTCTATCCCTGTTTCGTGAGACCTTTACCGCCGGCACCTTCGAGGGGCGACGCCTCACCATCAATAAACCGATTTCCAAAACAGACGGCTACCTAGGAAGGCTGCTTGAATCCGACCCCTGACGCTGAATCGGAAAGAGGAGACGACCCATGCCAAGGAAAGAGGTCTTTATCGTCGAGGATGAGGAGGATATCCTCGATTTGCTCCGCTTTCATCTGACCCGGGAGGGATTTGACGTCTTCTCTGCCGGCGATGGCGAGGAGGCGATCAGGGCCATCATGCAGCGCCCCCCTGCCCTTATCCTAGGGCGTCCAAAAAGGGCCAAA
>CAZDYX010000368.1:0-3982 GCA_964509775.1 uncultured Desulfobulbia bacterium
GGAAAACCGAACGAATCCGAGAGGGGCTTTTGGCAGTCTTAGCGGATCATAGTACTGGCACTATATTCCGGGGACACCATACTTAATTATTGACAAGCGCTATCCAGAATGCCATGATGTCAGCCATGGCAAGAATAGCACGGGTTATAGCCCCTGGGCTTCCACATCATGTCACCCAGAGAGGGAATCGTAGGCAGAAAACTTTTTTTATCGATGCGGATTACCAAGAATACCTTCATCTGATGTCTGAATGGTGCAACCGTTGCAAGGTTGAGGTCTGGTCTTACTGCTTGATGCCGAACCATATCCATCTGATTGCTGCGCCGAAGTCAGTGGATGGCCTACGAAAGGCGATTGGGGAAGCGCATCGCCGCTTCACACGATATGTCAATTTCCGTGAAGGTTGGAAGGGTCATCTATGGCAGGGACGATTCGCTTCATTCCCCATGGATGAACACTACGTGGTGGCCGCTGTCCGTTATGTTGTGCTCAATCCGGTGAGGGCCAAGTTTGTAAGACAGGCGGAGGATTATCCGTGGAGCAGCGCAGCCGCCCTATTAAGCGGGAAAAATGACATCCTTGCCACGGTTGCGCCTCTCATCGCAATTATCGGTGACTGGAAGGATTTGCTGTCACCCCCCTCAGATGATGAGATGGCCGCTATCCGCGACCACGAGCGGACTGGAAGGCCTTTGGGGGACGATAATTTTATTTCAATACTTGAAGAGACAACAGGCCGACTTCTTAAAATACAAAAACCCGGCCCCAAAAAAAAGATCCTGAGTCCCCGCGAAACGCAGCAATCATGTCAAGGAATTTTGCTTTAGAAGGATGACAATTGGCCAAAGATACCCTCTGGAACATGCAACCGAACAAGGACAAGGCATTAATGCTGGCCAAGCGCCAGTTGTCCGAACTGGTCTGCGACGCGGTCAATCTCGAGGGGATTCATTTTACGCTACCTGAAATCCAGACCTTGTTAGAAGGTATTACCGTCGGCGGTCACAAACTTACCGACCAGCAGATTGCTGTAAATCAGGGTCAGACATGGCGGACTCTTTTTAAATGGATTGAACTGGATCGTTTTCTTGTTTCAGCGGACGTGGCCTGTGCGCTGCACGCCATCGCCGCCAGAGAGGAGGCTCTTGATTGGGGCAGGTTTCGTGCCGGCGCTGTCACGATCGCCGGCACGGAGTATATGCCACCTGAAGCGGACA
Source organism: uncultured Desulfobulbia bacterium (assembly GCA_964509775.1). GTDB lineage: Bacteria > Desulfobacterota > Desulfobulbia > Desulfobulbales > CAZDYX01 > CAZDYX01. The sequence goes on from CAZDYX010000368.1 coordinate 1,218, forward strand.
GGCTGCCCGGTTTATTTGCGCAGATGGCGGAACAGGCGCTCCAACTGCCTGATATTTATGATCAGGCCATCTCCGTGTTCCTCACAATGACAAGATGTCAGTTCTTCTATGATGTCAACAAACGCATGGGTCGCTTCATGATGAATGGTTTGCTGTTAAGCACCGGATTTCCGGCCATTAATCTGCCCGCAAAACGTCAGCTCGAGTTCAACCGATTGATGATAGCATTTTATGAGTCCGGCGAACAACAGCCCATGAATGCCTTTTTACGCTCCTGCCTGGATGGGCGGATCATCAGGATCATGTGCGAGAAGTAACTTTGCCGCTTTTTTTAGCCATCGTCTGGTGAGTTTGGGACGTACTTCAGATTATATGAGGGGACAATAAAATTATAAACATTGCCCAACAACCGCATTTTAAGGCCATCGCAGGGCAGCTCGACGGAAACTGATCCGGCAGCCTGTATGATATCGACTTCGAGCCGTTCTAACCGGCGACATCGCAAGCCCGCGGCCCCTTGCCTAACAAGAAAAATCAATCTGACAAGCAGGTTATTTTGGCGTTGGGCCAAAGCCAGCAAAAGGTACAGTTCCATTTTCAGAAGAGCCTAGTACAGTGTATATCCTAAAGATTCGGATACAGTCGTTTCAGTTTGATTCGAGCGTCGTCTGTTTTAAGAGGACGACAATAACAATTTTGCTCAATATGCGAAGTATTATGTTTTACAGTGTACTAGGCTTCGGGCGGTGATAACGGGAACTCGGCTGCCCTTGGCTTCGAAAAAGAATATCGGCTTCGGGGGCTGACATCGCCAGCGCCGCGAACTTCGGTTTTCGAAGTAAAACCCTCAGGCTGCCGGGATGTGACACGGCGAGCGCCGCAGATATCGACTTCGACAAAAACCTTGGCTTCGGGCGGTGATAACTGGCACGCCGCAGATTTCGACTTCGTCGGAAAGCCTTTGGCTTCGAGAGCAGATAGTACTAACGCGGCGGTCCTGGGCTTCGACTCAAAACTCGCTTACGAGCGGTGACATCGTGAGCACCGCGGATTTCGACTTCGAGGTAAACCCCTCGACCTAACGGGATGTTACTCGGTGAGTGCCGCTTGATCTAGGTTTCGAATCGTTTTTAGAGGCGATATCGCAACCCTGCGACTCCTCGTTCAACAAAAAAAATCAACCTCAAGAGACAAACAATGCGTGCAAATGATATTCCTGAAATCTCACGGCTGAGTATTCCGGAAAAGATACTCTTAGTTGAGGATATATGGGACACTATCGCTGCGGTTGAATCTGCGGTACCTGTTCCTCAAAGCCACATGGTGGAATTAGACAAAAGGCTTAAGCTGTATGAAATGAATCGAGGAAACCTACTATCCCTTGAGGAACTACAGGCTAGAATAGAGAAAAGGAAATAAAATACTCTCTACGCTTTCTGGCTAAAGTTGAGGAAGATGCGATAATCGGTTACACATGGTACGAAGAAAAGGCCGTTGGCCTCGGTGAGGAGTTCCTGCGTTTATTTTATGCTTATGCATCTGAGATTAGGCGTAATCCTTTGATTTATGCAAAGGTATATCGCGAATTCCGTCGCCGTTTGTTCGGGCGATTTCCCTATGCCATTTACTTTAGAGTCGAAGACTGCCACGTTGTTGTTTTCGGGCTCTTCCATTGTGCGCGAGATCCCCGGTCTATAAAAACAATGCTGCGGCATCGAGATGAGCATGAAAGCCCTTAATCGGAATAGGAGGTTTTTTCTCAGATCCGCACTAGTCGAGCCTGTTTTCTAAGGCCCTCGGCTTGACGGGGTACGACTCCGGCGAGCGCCGCTGATATGGACTTCGATAAAACCACAACCTTTCGAGGCGCCAATGACATCTGCGGAGATATCGCAAGCCTGTGCCTTACTAAAGAAAAAACCTCGGCCTGTCGCGAGTGGACTCGGCGAGCGCCGCGGACCAGGGCTTCGATGGCAAACCATGGCCCGACGAGAACTGATCCGGCGATTTTGCAAGCTCGCGGCTCTCCTCCCAACCAATCGTTCAACCTAGGCCGTCTAAATCGGTCTTCAACTGTTGACCGGTTTTTAGCTTCAGGTCTTTGTTCACTCGGGAGGGAGAAGAGGGTTGACGCTAGTGCATCTCCCTTGCGACAGAGGACCGCATATCCCCCTGTTTCCTCCTTCCCTTTCCACAGGGAGCGGGGCAGCGTGGGGTGAACGGTTACGTCAAAACTATACTTGTGCGTCTTTAAAACGGCAATTTAGGGGTAGTGGTAATTTTCTTGTGGCTTTATTGGGGGCCACGTGTTTCTTTGGAACTCATTGATATTTAACAACTTTCCTTGGTTTTTTGACCGGTTTTTAGCACCTGGGATGAGCTCCACATGCCCATGGGGTTGATCTGTGCCAAGACTTTCAAGACGAGCTGGATTTGTCAGAACCTCACGTCTCTTCTTTATCAAGGAGGGGAAGCTACCTATGATCTCGTTCTGCTCAGCAACGCTAAGCTGAAGCACCTGCTCGGCTTCCTCCCGGTTTGGAGCGCCGCACAAGGCGGGCAGGCGAAGCGCGAGCCGAGCCGCATCCTTGATCTCGCCAGCACCATGTTGTTTGGCCACCCCGAAAAGCGATTCGATTTCATCGGAGCTGATCGGCAGGCCGACCTCGTCGAGACCGAGTGTCGTGGCGGTCTCGATCTGATCACGAAGATCAGACATCATAGCAAATCGCCATTTTGCTCATGAAGAAAAGTGCATGGAGTCT
>CAZDYX010000369.1:0-692 GCA_964509775.1 uncultured Desulfobulbia bacterium
GCGTCCTTAATAGCTTAAATATGTGCTCCCCAAAATCCGTTACAATCAGAATATTGAACAAGGAACCGCAGAATGTCAAAGGAGGACAGCCCTGCAACGCCAAGAAAAATTTCATAATTCGAAATTCCTTGTTCGACATTCGAAATTCGTTTTGCAGTGGAACAAGACAACTTGGGTTGCGGGCAAAGCCCGCCTTGGGTAGTGAGAAGGGTGATAGGTGATGTAATCTTATCCGCTTTCTCCGTTAGCCCCCGGCTTCGGCCAGGAGTTGGGGCTATGTGGGGGCAATTTTGGCTCTTTACACTATCCGAATTCTTCCTCGTTGTCTTCTACTTTTTTTTGGGGGGAGGGTAAATAATTACCCTGCGAGACACCCGCCATCCTCATTTCATAAGCCCCCGCTGAACGGTTACGGTATTCGACGCTCTTTTGATCGTTGGTATGGCCGGGGGAATCCTCCAGGCCTTCCGTATTAATTTTAAAACAGGCCATGGTGGTTGCCAGTTGTTCGGCATCGATGGCATTCTGCTGGGTTATTTCATCCATGCTGGTTACTGCCTGGCTGATTTGTCCGACCCCCCTGGCCTGTTCGTCGGAGGCCTGAGCAATCTCCTGAACCAGGGCGCTCACCTTGGAAATATGCTCCCTCACCTTAGAAAAGGTCTCGTTGGTCTTCTTGACCAGAGCCGTCA
>CAZDYX010000369.1:714-3980 GCA_964509775.1 uncultured Desulfobulbia bacterium
TACCTCTCCCGCCACCACGGCAAATCCGGCCCCTGCCGAACCAGCCCGCGCCGCCTCCACCGCCGCGTTTAACGCGAGGAGATTGGTCTGGAAGGCTATTTCGTCGATAGTCTTGATAATTTTCTGGGTTTCCATGCTGGCGTTGGAGATGCCGGTCATGGAACTGGTAAGCTCTATCATGACCGCGTTGGCCTCTTCCGCCACGGTCCGAGAGGTTTCCATAAGGGTGTTGGCATGGATGGCATTGTCGGCATTTTGTCTCGTCATGGAGGCCATCTCTTCTAAGGATGCCGAGGTCTCTTCAAGGGAAGCCGCCTGGGTAGTAGCATTGCCGGCCAGGGTCACGGAGGTGGTAATGATCCCGTGGAATGACTGACTAAGGTTTGCAAGCATCTGATTTAGGGAGTTGGCCAGATTACCAACCTCATCATTTTGCCGGATGTCTAATTGCCGGGAAAAATCCCCGGTGGACATGACATTGGTAAAATCGACCGCCTTCGTAATGGGCGCAATAACCCTTCTTTTGATGAAATAACCGACAAAGAGTAACATGATTACGCCCAGAATACTGACCAGCACAATGATATCCCGGGCGTTTTTCTGTACTTTCTTTGATTCCAGCATGGCGCTTTGACTTGCTCCCCGGCTTTGTTCCAATATACTGTTCAGACCGGTTGCCACGGCCGTACCGGTCTCATTGAGGACCGGCCGGAGTTGCTCAAGGACTCCCCGGGCCTTCAGGAGCTGGCCACGAAATCCGCAGAGGGAATTATCCCCTTCTGTCAGGAAGGATCTCAACTTCTTAAAATCGGTTGCCAGTTTTGTTGCGGAAAGCTGTAGTTCCTCGGTGCCCGCATCTTTCTTCAGGGCATCTATGGCATCCTCAACAAGTTTTGCCGTCTGCTCAATATTATTGGAGCGAATACTAGTGATCTGGTCCTGATCATCGGTCAGAAGGAGTTGGCGGCCATACATGGCAAGGGATATAACCCCTATTCTGAGATCAGTGCAGGCCTTCTGCGTCTTGGCGACGTTTCCGGTCAGGAGCTCAGTCATTGCGGTCCGGAGTTCCTCGGCCCGATCAGGCTCATTGAGGAGACGCCGAACCGCAAAACCCTGCTGCATGGCGCGGAGGTTGATCTTGCCGAAGATGGATTCCGCCTCCTTCTGGAGCTCGGAGCCGACCATGTCCACGGCCTTCATCCTTTCAATTATTTGATCTTCCAAGGTAAAGACAAGCCTCATGACTGAAAAGAGTTCTGCATCCCGGGCTAGAAAATCTGTGTACATGCCATCGAGTTTCGCAAGCCCTTTTTCGGCGTCGGGAATCTCCGCCGAGAAAGCGGCAAGCTTTTTTCGACTGTTCTGAAAGTTTTGCTCCAACAACGCGCGATCGGTCAGTTCTTTCAGTTGGGCAAGGGAGTGGGCACTGGAGATCCGTCCCTGTCGCGCGACAAAGGCGGCTATGGCAGTGCCGATTTCCCGGGTGATGTTTTCAAGGGGAAGGATCGTCTCCACCAAATGGTTTTGATTCCTTGAAAGTTGGGTGTTTGAGTAAAGGCTTACCCCGGCCAGGAAAAGGACAATTAGCGCCCCCATCCCGACCATGCCGAACAAGGTTCTCTTGATGGTAAGATTGATACGCATAGACGTGTTCCTTCCCCCTCTTGTTTTCTCTTTTTCCCTGCTGATGGCTATCGTTTCAGGTCAGCCCAATTTAAGGTGACGAATTTTCCTCCCTTGATAATGGTCGGCCACACCTGATGGCTTGCCTGATGGTTTACCTTGCTGAAGTTGATGGGGATGCCGATGCCGATATCAAGATTGCTCAGGCCCTCGATGGCGTCGATAATCTCTTCCCGGGAGGGGGTTGGACCGGCCTTTTTCAACCCTTCAATAAAAATCTTGGCGGCCAGATATCCCTCAAGCGAGGTAAAATCAGGTTCATTACCAGAAGAAAGTTTGGCGAGATCCGCACGGAATTCGGCTACCCCGGGCAGGTTCGCCTCAAAATGGGGTACAACCTGGGTCACCACCACTCCCTCGCCGGCCGGGCCCAATTCCTTGGCCAAGGGGATGCTCCCCACAAAGGAGACATTGGCGTAGATGGTGTCCGGCAACATATCTTTGGCCATTTTAATAAAGGCGGCACAGGGCTTATAGGCCCCTACCATAATGACGGCCTTGGGATTGGCATTGAGAATGGTGGCCAGGGCATCCTCGACATTGACGGTGTTGCGGGTATAGCGACCGTGGACAAGTTTCTCCGCATCTGCATACCCTCGAGCCTTCAGGGCCTTGATGCCGCCCTGGTAACCGGCATCGCCGTAGCCGTCATTCTGGGTAAAAAAGGCGATCTGCTCCGGTTTAATGCCCGCCTCAAGGAAACCATTCACCATGGCCGTTGTTTCTTCCTCATAGCTCGCCCGGTAATTGATGATATATCGATCAGGTGGTGTTTTCCTCAAGATCCCGGCGCCGGTGAAGGCCCCAAACAGCAAGGTTTTCTTTTCATCGGCGATAGGAACTGACACAATGGCGGTTGGAGTGCCCACATTGCCGATGACTGCCAGCACCTTTTCCTCATCGGTGAGTTTGCGCATATTGGGGCCGCACTTGTCCGGTTCATATCCGTCATCCAGGGCAATGAGCCGGATGGTATTACCGTTCACTCCCCCGGCCTGGTTGATTTTCTTTAAATAGGTCTCCACCCCGAGTTTCACCCCGTTTCCCAGGGCCATGGATGGGCCGGATAGTGCCGTGGACATGCCTATCGCGATTTCTCCGGCCAATACCTTCAATGGTACCAGCAGCGCAATAAAGAGTAAGATTATCCCCAATCCGTAAAAGTCCTGTTTCCCTGTTTTTTCTTTTTGCATGATTCCCCTCCTCTTCTTGTTGTTGGTATTAAGGTCTGGTATTCTTTGGTGAAATGGACATTAAAAAAACATATTAAAAAATATGGTATGAAAAGCGGGTGGGAATATCAAGAAATAATTTCCCCCCTGTTTATGGAACCCGGGTCGCGCTATGCTTGCCCGGAATGACATCTTGAACGCGGTATGAAATTAGTGTTAAATTCATTAAATCATATCAATAGATTATAAAAAATATAAATAGAATTTATTTTAATTTTCAAACAGACTCTGACGGATATCGACATGGATAAAGGAATAAGCCCGGAAAACACCGTGCTCCAGGTTTCGGGGCTGAAAAAATATTTTCCGGTGCGGCGAGGTTTCTGGGGGCGGACCGCGGGTTTTTTA
>CAZDYX010000370.1:0-3953 GCA_964509775.1 uncultured Desulfobulbia bacterium
TTCTTTGCGCAGTCCTAACAGACTACAGTCTAAACAACCTGAGTAGTTACGGCCGGGGAAGGGAACGCGCGCCGGAAAACAGGCATAAAGTCGCTTGCGCTTGATGGCGCTATGCGGTAAGGCTAATATAACCGATATGATTCCAATATTTCCTCAGTTTCGTGAAATCTCCATCGCTGACCAAGATGAATTCTCGGCTGCCGTTGCCGAACACCCGCCCGGTATCTCTGAATTGACCTTTACCAATCTCTATGTCTGGCGCCATTTCTACCAGCCCCGGCTCAGCCGTCTGCATGACTTCATCCTGGTCCGGGTCCGGATGAAAGGGCATGATTCCTTTTTGGCGCCTATCGGACCCGGCCTCTCGCTCTTGCCATATGAGGCGGCTGCAAGTCTTCTGATTTCCGAAGGCCTCGCCCCTTTTTTTGAAAGGATTTCGCAGCGTCATGCGGATCTGCTGCTTTCGTGCAAAGACCGGTACACGATTAAACCCGACCGGGACAATTTTGACTATCTTTACTTGCAGGAGGAACTGGCCTCCCTTCCAGGCCGGCGGTTCATGCCGGTCAGCCTGATGCCCAAGTACCGGGTAAGGGTAAATATTCCCCCGTCGTCCGGCCAATCTTGTAAGCTGGATCTTGAACCGGTAAGATAATGGCTATGAAGAATAATGAAAAACGGGCCGTGATCCTTTTGAGCGGCGGCCTTGACTCCACCACGGTGCTGGCCATTGCCTCATCCGAGGGCTATACCTGCTATTGTCTCAGCTTCGATTATGGCCAGCGTCAGGTCATCGAGCTGCAAAATGCCAGGGCCAATGCCAGGGCCTTCGGCGCCCGGGACCACCTCGTCTTGCGGATTGACCTTGACCGGGTCGGGGGGTCGGCCCTCTTCTCGGATCTGCCTCTCCCCAAGAGCCGGTCCCTTGAGGAAATAAAGGTTGGTATTCCCTCCACCTATGTGCCGGCACGAAATGCCATTTTCCTTTGCTATGCCGCTGCCTGGGCCGAGAAGATCGGCACCGGCGACATCTTTATCGGGGTAAATGTTATGGATTACAGCGGCTATCCGGATTGCCGGCCAGAGTTTTTGCATGCCTTTGAGGAGATGATTAATCTCGGGACCCGGGCCGGAGCGGAAAGGGGGATACGGTTTATAGTCCATGCCCCGCTCATCATGCTCACAAAAACTGAGATCATTAAACAAGGACTGGCCCTGAGCGTTGATTACGGACAGACCCACAGTTGCTATGATCCTGATCACGAAGGCCGCGCCTGCGGTGAGTGTGATGCCTGCCTGCTGCGAATAAGGGGGTTTAATGAGGCGGGTCTTTCCGATCCGATTCCTTACCGAAAAGGGACCAAGATATGAATACCACTGAACACCTTCGCCGCTCAACGGGCCAGTTATTCATGGTCGGTCTGCCGGATAAAACCTTGGATAAGGCCACACTGCGTCTTATCCGGGAGGAGTATGTCGGAAACTTCATCCTTTTTCGTCGCAATGTCCAGGATCCCTGCAAGCTGTGGCAATTATGCCGGGATTTGCAGGATGCCTGCGCGAACAACAAGATGCCGCCTCCCCTTATTGCCATCGATCAGGAAGGCGGGTCCGTGACCAGACTTCCTCCCCCCTTCACTCAATTTTCGAGTGCCCGGGACCGGGCAACAGCCCCTGATCCTCATCTTGAAATCGTCTCCTACAGCCGCCTATGCGCTGCTGATCTTACCCTTATGGGGATCAACGTGAATTTTGCCCCGGTTCTCGATGTGGCGACCGAGGGAGAGGGCTATTACCTGACCAATCGCACCCTGGGAAACAATCCGGCCTACGTGGCCGAATTGGGTGCACTCACCATCAAGGAGCTTGAGGCCCATGGGGTGGCGGCCTGCGCCAAGCACTTTCCCGGCCTGGGTGCGGCCCGCGAGGACCCCCATTCCCGGTTGCCGGTTATCTCCCGGGCCCGAGAGGATCTCCTTGCCATTGATCTTGTGCCCTTCAGGGCCGCAATTTCTGTGGGGGTGGCATCCATGATGACCTCGCACAGCATCTATATCGCCTTGGACCGCGAACATCCGGCCACGTTTTCCGCTTCCATTCTTACCGATCTCTTACGGAAGGAATGCGGATATGCGGGACTCCTCATCACCGATGACCTGGAAATGGGGGCCATCGATCAGGCCGACGGCCTTGCCGGCGCTACGCTTTCTTCCTTCCTGGCCGGCGCCGATCTCCTGCTTATCTGTCACGACCAGGAAAAGGCCCTAAAGGTCAAGACCATGATCATAAAGGCCTGCATGGACGGCCAGATACCCGAAGAGCGCCTTGCAGAGAGTCTTTCCCGCCTGGCAGCGGTAAAAAAACGGTTTCCATTCATAAGGTCGGATGAAGAAAAGGTGTGGCAGAGATTTACGTGACATTTTGGTCACAATATGATAGAGGGCATGGTTTCGTGGGGGTTAATGAAAATGGAATCCAGGAGTCAGGAGTCAGAATCAAAAATAGAGAGCCTCGCGAACCCCCTCCTGGCTCCTGAATTCTGGATTCTTCATTTTCATATAAACGGGATCAACCGGCAAAATATAATCACGTCGGCGAAACGTTCCCGAACCGATAACTGGTATTACTGCTTAACATGGAGGAATTATAATGGAACTTCAGGTCGATACTAGAAATTTGGAACTGCACCCTGACTGGACAAAAAAGATCGAGGAGGAAAAGGGGCGTCTGGACCGGCATCATCCAAACCTTGTGCATCACCTTCGGGTATCCATCGAAGGGACAAACCACCGTGATCTTCCCTACGAACTCCGGGTCGTGGCCTCGGTTCCCAATAACACCCTGGTAGTAAAAAGAAGGGGAGAGACGGTGAAGGGCCTCATTGTCGAGGTCTTTGATACCATGGGGATACAACTGAAGGAATTACAACGGAAGCGCCGACAGGAGATAAAGGTCCATGAAACGAGTGTTACCGGCAACACCGGTGTGATCAAAAGCCTGTTCCCTCTTGAGTCCTATGGGTTTCTGACCAGCGCCGACGGACAGGAGATCTACTTTCATGAAAACGCCATAAAGGATGTTGCCATGGAACAACTAGCTATCGGGGACGTGGTCCGGTATGGCGAGGGAGATGGGGAAAAAGGCCCCCAGGCCACCTGGGTGAAACAGTCAAAAAAGTAAGGGCATGTTGAAAATCGAAAATGTGAAGTTATTTCTGTGCGAGCCCTAATAAAGAAAAAAGAGGTGCACTATGTTAAGTCAACTGCCCAAAGGACCATTCTGCCAAAGCTGCTGTATGCCCCTTGAGAAACCGGAGGACTTCGGAACTGCAGCCAATGGATTTAGAATCAATGATTATTGCCATTATTGTTTTAACGATGGCGTATTCACTGAGCCAAACATGACTATGCAAGCAATGATTGATAAGTGCGTTAGCATCATGGCACAAAAAGGAATAATGCCAGAAGCACAGGCAAAGGCGCTCATGCTTGAGGTCATTCCAAAGTTAAAAAGGTGGCAAAGAACATGAATTACCTCAGTTGCAGACTGCAACCAAAAGAGAACATGCAACGTGCAGCCACAGGAACCGATTAACATCATCTCTCAGAACGAAGAAGAGATCCTGTCGCGAATTGCGGCCCGCAAAGAGGAGCTTAAGGACAGACTTTTGATCCTGGGCCATCACTATCAGCAGGAGGCGACCATCCGTTTCGCCGACCGGATCGGCGACTCGTTAAAGCTTGCCCGCTTTGCGGCAGCAGCAAAGGATGTCCGGTACATCGTATTTTGCGGCGTTCATTTCATGGCCGAAACCGCTGATATCCTCACTACCGATGACCAAGCGGTCATTCTTCCGGATCTCCGTGCCGGCTGTCCCATGGCGGATATGGCGAGTATTGACGAGGTGCTGTGGGCCTGGCAGGAGCTCCACGATGTGGTCCGGGCCCGGGTCA
>CAZDYX010000371.1:0-458 GCA_964509775.1 uncultured Desulfobulbia bacterium
ACAATTCCGAGGCTAATGTCGGGTTACGCTGCGCTAACCCGACCTACGAGTGGGTTACAAGTTGGCCAAACGATGATCGAGGCCCACAGGAAAATAAACAGCGTCACGGAAAAAGGGACTTCCTTTACCGTGACGCTGTTTACAAAAGCAATTTCTGAAGAAACAAGCTTAACATTTTAAGGGCATAAAATCCCTTATTTCGGATCAAGTTTTGCCAGTCCTTGACTTAAGGCATATAAGGAGGCCTGGGTCCGGTTGGCAAGATGCAGCTTGTTCAAGATATTCCCCACATGGATGCGAACCGTACCCTCTTTGATGGCAAGACGTTCCGAAATGCTTTGGTTCGACATCCCTTGGGCCACCAACTCAAGCACCTCGACCTCCCGTTGAGTGAGCGGATCCTCGGTCGGCGGGAGATCCAGCGGCCGGTTGAGCTCACGAATCAACTTCCTGGCAAT
>CAZDYX010000371.1:471-3946 GCA_964509775.1 uncultured Desulfobulbia bacterium
GCCGGATGGAGAGATGATTCACCCTTATACACATCATGAATGGCCTGAAACAACTCCTCCGGGGAGGAATCTTTCAGGAGATACCCCAATGCCCCGGCCTTGATGGCCGGGAAGACCCTGTCATCATCGGCAAAACTGGTCAAAACAAGGATACGGGCATGGGGATTATTTTTCATAATCTCCGAGATAGCGGTAACACCGTCCATCCGGGGCATCATCAGATCGAGAATAAGAACGTCAGGATTAAGGTTTTGCGCCATTTCCACGGCCTCCACCCCATCCGTTGCCTCGCCTATCAACTCAATTTCGGGTTTCACCTCGATCAAGGCCCGCAGGCCCCGACGAACAACAGCGTGATCATCACATATCGCAACACGTATGGTCTCACTCATTCCAATTCCTCCAAGCGAAAATAAGTTATACTCCCATTTTTAATATTACCCGGCAAAATAAAAGAGTCAAACATTTTCTGCTTGACATCTATCATCTATGGCGAACAAAAGGTTAATCTGTATACCCGATTACCATCCTTTTCAGCAAGATAAAATGAGAGGTATTCGCAAATCAAGTCGACAAGTTGTGTTTTACACTTATCATGAACCTATCAGCATTCAACGTGCTTTTTATTGGATACCTTTTTACCATCACCTTGATCCTGGTCCCCTGCCCCAGTGCTGATTCGATCTTTGCCGAGCCCATGAGTTTCTCCGCCCTTTCCCGCATACTGATAAGCCCCAGTCCGCCCTTGCCATACACGAGTTCAGGCACAAAACCCACCCCATTATCCCAGACCTCCATCTCCACATGTTCATCATCAACCTTAAATCGTACAACCACCTCAGTGGCCGCAGCATGTTTAAGGGCATTATTCAATGCCTCCTGGGCGATCCGGTAGAGGCCTTCTTCTACAGCGGCAGGCAAATCGCCCATCTTCTCAATGATCATCTGGCTTTTCACCCCCGAGCGTCGTTCCACTGCCTCGAGCCGTTGCTGAATAGCCCCGACAAGGCCTTCTTCGCCCAGGGCAGCCGGACGCAGATCATAAACAAGCAGACGCATTTCCTTAAAAACGCCCCGGGCGGTCTTGATGAGGTCCACCAAACAACTTTCAAGCCGGTCCATATCCCCCATCGCCGCCAGCTCCCGGCTGGTCTGGGCAAATAGGACAAGGCTGTAGAGGGACTGAGTTACAGAGTCATGGAGTTCTCTTGCCAATCGGCTCCGTTCCTCCATAATCACCGCCTCTTCTATGGCCTTTTTTCGCTCAAAGGTCTCACTTTGCAGCCGCTGGATGGCCTCGGTCAATTCCTTTGTCCGTTCCTGCACCAACGTCTCGAGGTGGGTGCGATATTGCCCTAATTCTGCCGCTATCAGGCTTTGTTCCGTAACATCATCTCCAGAACTTAAGGTCCCCATGGGCCTTCCCTCATCATTCAATAAGAGGGTATTGTGCCAGGCAATGATCCTTTCCTCCCCGTCCTTGCGGCAGACGGCATTTTCCACATATTCAGTCAATTCGCCGTCACCTGACATAAGCCGTGCAAAGATATTGCCCATCTTTTTCCCTTCCGGTTCCGGGATAAAGGTCTCAAACCAGTTCTTGCCGATGACCTCATTTTCCTTGCATCCCAGCACCTCACACCCCTTTTTATTAATAAGTATCACCCTCTGGTCAGCAGAAATTGCGAGGAGAATCACCCGTGCTACATCAAGATATTTCCGGATGCGATCGCGCTCTTCCCGTAGCGCCTCCTCTATCCGTTTCCGTTCAGATATCTCCTGTTGGAGTTGGGACTGTCTTCGAATGCTCTTTTCAACCTTCATAATAGCAAATTAACACAAATGACCTTAATAAGAATAGTAAATAAAGATAACCATCTCAACAATAAATCCCCAAGGACATAATGGTTGGTCTGTTACAAAAGATGGGGCGGCCCTTGGACCAGCATGTCCGCCAATGTGTGGTTCACCCGCGGCAGGAAATGGCGTTGATGCCCCAGCAGGGCCTTCTCAAGCGCCACCAACCGGAGAAAGAAATCAGTACGGTCCAGGACATGCGGCCGATCCATACCGGCAGTCAACTCCTGCGCCCGAAAACAACCCGGGAAAGAAAGCCTTTGACCATCCGGCCTAATGAGGGTAGAAGGTACTCCATGCAAACGGCAGATCATCAACCGATGGGTATAAAGGGCACACAAACCGTCCACATTGAGAGGACACACGAGAAGGGGCCGCTCTCCTTGGGCCAGGATTTTCTCGCTCTCCTCAATATAGAGATTGGCCCGTTGACGAAAGATTTCCTGTCTATCAGCAGGGAACGTAATCATTCCCTCCCAGAGATAGGCCCATTCAATATAGGTATGATGTTTGAAATAGCTGTCGCAACAATTATCAGGGCAATCTGCGCAGCTCAAATGCAAGAGCAGAGCCGCCTTATTATAGGAGGACTCCATTTCTCCATACAAAACGGTAAGTTGGCGGAAAAGTTCCGGGGCAAGAATGCTAATGGTAATCGTCTCGTAAAAAATTTTATCCGGTTACATAGCAGGTGAAGAATGGAAAATCAATGTTTTTCCTACGAAATTTGTAGCCGGCCGTAATATGAAGATAATTTCTGGACAGTTCAGATGTTCGTTATATAATAACAACCTGACAGCAGAATCTATTACCCCTCAACTACTTTAAAACCGGAAATAAAGGAGGTTCCCGTGGTTTGTGCAACTCGTATTACCAAACCAAACATCATCCCCAGCGTTTTTGGTCTGGTCATTTCCCTTTTTCTAGTTCTTTCGTCAAGAGCGGTGGCGGCTTACGGGCCACCGGACTCCCTGGCGGATCTGGTGGATAAACTCGGGCCCGCAGTGGTCAATGTATATACCACCGAAACCGTCAAGGCCCCTAGTACCCCATATCACTATTTTTTCCAGGACCAACAGGATGTTCCCGAATTTTTCCGCCGTTTCTTTGATGTCCCGCCCCCTCGTGGCGGGAAACAAGCCCCGGAGCGGGAGATGAAACGTACAAGCTTAGGCTCAGGGATCATTACGGGCAGTGACGGTTATATCCTTACCAATAATCATGTGGTGGAGAATGCCGATAAAATCAATGTCCGCCTTTCCACCTATGAAGAGCACGAGGCCAAGGTTATCGGCCGGGATCCCAAGACCGATGTGGCCCTCATCAAAATCGACGCCGGTAAGGCCCTGCCGGCAGTCACCTTTGGCGATTCCGACCAGTTGCGGGTGGGTGACTGGGTGATGGCCATCGGCAATCCCTTTGGGTTTGAACAAACCGTGACCGTTGGCATAGTCAGTGCCAAAAGCCGCTCAATCGGCAGCGAAACCTATGAGGATTTTATCCAGACCGACGCCTCCATCAATCCGGGCAACTCAGGCGGTCCCCTCTTTGACATGAATGGCCGCATGGTAGGAATCAACACCGCGATTTTCAGTCGGGGCGGCGGCAACATCGGCAT
>CAZDYX010000372.1:0-3918 GCA_964509775.1 uncultured Desulfobulbia bacterium
TATCACGCCACCAGACGGATTTGATTTGGGGTCAGGTCTCAACTCTTGACAGGCGATGCGGGAGGGGCTGGGGAGTGACGATTGGTTGCGCCTATCAAGAGTGGAGATCTGACCCCGCTTTCGTTCGGGCATCGATCAGGTCCACATCCTGGAAGAAGAGGAAGCGGGGGCTCGATGGTTTAGCCATAACTTGTATCACGCCACCAGACGGATTTGATTTGGGGTCAGGTCTCAACTCTTGACAGGCGCTAACCAACCTCTATTCCACCATCCCTTTCGGGTCGCCTGTCAAGAGTTGAGACCTGACCCCTCTTCCAGCAGGAAAGAAATGGTTCCAGTTGACATGCGTGCCGTTACACTTTACATTTTACCATGATCAAAAATTTCAGGCATAAAGGACTCAAAAAGCTCTATGAGAGCGGGAGCAAGCAAGGAGTCAAGGCGGAACACGCCGCCCGCCTGGCTGTCATCTTGGCCAGATTGGATGCCAGTTCCACCCCTGAGGACATGAACCTCCCTGGGTTAGGTCTCCATACGCTGAAAGTGTCGCTGAAAGATTTCTGGTCGGTGTCGGTTTCCGGCAACTGGCGAGTTATCTTTCGCTTCGAGGGCAATCACGCCACCGATATCGATTATTTGGATTATCATTGAAGGAAAGACCTATGGCTATGCACAACCCCCCGCATCCCGGAGAAGTGGTTCGGGAACTTTGCATTCATCCTCTGGGACTGTCGGTCACCAAGGCCGCCAAAGGCCTGGGTGTATCGCGAACGGCGTTATCTGAACTGCTCAACGGCCGCCGGGGAATCTCCCCGGGAATGGCAATTCGTTTGTCGGCGGCCTTTGGCGGCAGTGCCGAAAGTTGGATTACGCAACAAGCCCAATACGATCTTTGGCGGGCGAGGCAGAAAGAGGATCTCATCAGACGCCAGGTCCAGGCTTTCGCGTGATCAAAAACAACACGTCGGCAAAGTGGTCTGGGGTCAGGTCTCAACTCTTGACAGGCGATGCGGGAGGGGTGGTGGAAGGACGAGTGGTTGCGCCTATCAAGAGTTGATATCTGCCCCCCTTCCCGGCATTGACCGTTTATGCATAACATATTATCGTTGAATGCATAAACGTTCCCACTTGTTTTTCAAAAAGGAGAATGCCATGAGGACAACCCTCGACCTCCCTGAACAGTTACTTCTGGAAGCGATGAAGGTTACCAACATCACCACCAAAACCGGGGTTATCGTTTCTGCCCTCGAGCATTTGATCAGAAAGGCAAAACTCGCTGAAATCAAGCAATTCAAGGGAAAGGTTGACCTTGACATCGATCTTGATGCGGTAAGAGGGCGCACATGCCGGTTTTGATCGATTCATCGGTGTGGATAGAATATTTCCGCCATGGCAGCAACGCCGACAAGGTGGAAATGCTCCTTGAGGAAGACCTGGAAGCTGGGGGTCAGGTCTCAACTCTTGACAGGCGATGCGAAAAGGGGCGGAAAAATGACGGTTGGTTGCGCCTATCAAGAGTGGAGATCTGACCCCACTTCCGTTAAACTACCGCCAGCTTGCAGCCAAACGCCCTGGTGACCTTGGCGATAGTGTCAAACCGTGGATTGCCGCCTTCAGCAAGCGACTTATACAGGCTGGCCCGGGTCACACCGGCCTTTTTGGCGATCTCGGTCATTCCCTTTGCCCTGGCCGCCGTATTCAAGGCATGAATGTAGTCGGATTCATCGCCTTCGGCAATTACGCTAGCCAAAAAATCCCTGATGTCTTCATCTGTTTGCAGATGCTCGGCGACATCAAACGGCTTCGTTTTTACTTTCATCTCTTACCCTTCCAGCAGAAAATCTGGGGTCAGGTCTCAACTCTTGACAAGCGATGGGAACGGGGTGGAGAAATGACGAGTGGTTGCGCCTATCAAGAGTTGATATCTGACCCCTGCCTTTTCCCGTTTTCTCGAACATCATTAATGATTTTTGCTATAGTTGCGGCAAGCGGCCCCATCTGGTTCTTGCAGACCCAGAATATCTCTTCGGCATCTATATCAAAATACTGGTGCGAGATGATGTCACGCATTCCTTTTGCACCTTTCCAATCTATCTCCGGATATTGGGCCAAGAGTTTTTTGTTGGTTATCTTGTCAACGTTTTTGAGACTTTCGCCTACAGCAATGATAACCATGCAAATGGCATCAAGTTTTTCCTTACCTTCAGGAGAACCAGTAAGGAACTCCACTGAATTGACGTTTGCAAATCTTCTATTGACCAACTCAATGGCATCATGGGTTTGTTGCAACACCTCGAGCAGCATATCCTTATCGTACATAGACCGCCTCTTTTTCAATCCTCTTCTTTAAAAAAGGATTCATGGTCTCGCGGATTCGCACGATATCAACCGGGATTCTCAACTCTTCCTCCAGGCTCTCTTTTATATGAACAATGGTGTATGGGTCCGGCGTTTCCGTCTCGACGACAATGTCGACATCACTCAATTTTGAAGCCTGATTCCTTGCGAAGGAACCAAAGAGACCGAGAGACAGTATGCCATACTTTTTGCCATTTCTTTTCTTAAAATCTGTCAGTTTCGACAAGATTTCGGTTCTGTTCATCATTTAACTCCTTAAGAAAAGGGCGAGGGGCAGATCTCAACCAATCAGCAGTATTGGCCTTCATGCGAGTTGGATAGCTTCTTTGAGAACAGATCTCATAAAACGACTGCCGCCGGAAATGATTTTTTCAAATTCCGGCTTAGTATAGACCAGCAGATCGATGGGATGATGCTTTTCGATATCTCGGATGGATCTACTGACGCGGAGATAGTTGCTGTTTCGTTCCCGGTAGCTTTGGGGAACGGTTTCGATGTCTAAAACCACCAGCAAGTCTATATCGCTCTCTACCCCGGCATTCACCCTGGCTTCCGATCCAAACAGGAGGATTCTGTCAATTTTTTCACTTGAGGTAATGCGAGCGACCAGTTCTTCCTTGAGTTTTTCCGAGAGCATTTTTTAGAGTCAATCCACTATTGATTACAATCAACACGACAAGCATTCTCTTACAGAGAACTCCTTCAACAGGATTATCATGACAATTTTGCCGGAAATTGCAAGCGGGCATTTGTGATTTGGGGTCAGGTCTCAACTCTTGACAGGCGATGCGGGAGGGGTGGGGGAATGACGATTGGTTGCGCCTATCAAGAGTTGAGACTTGGCACATTCATCCAGTTTTCCAGCATCAGCCCTGGTACTCGAGCGAATTCCCTTTGGTTATTTGTGACCAAGATCATACCTGTTGCCCGTGCGTGTCCTGCTATCATCATATCGTAGGGACCTATCGGCTGGCCGGTTCGATAGAGTTCTGCACGAATCCTGCCAAAGTGACTCGCCTCCGAAATACCAAACGGTATAACCTCGAGTTGAGCGATCATACGCTCGATATCCGCCAGATTTCGATCGACCTGCTGCGAAAGCTCGGCTCCAAAGATCAGTTCCCCCAGGCTGATCGAGGAAATGCACATTTGTCCCGCATGCTGGTTGAAACGTTGCCGCAAATGTTGGGGGCGATTTTTCATGGCGTAAATGAGGATGTTGGTATCGAGCATGTATTTTAACATCACAACTCCTCTCGCTTTTGCTCCTCCGGTTGCAAGCGTTGGGTCATAAAGTCGTCGGAAACTCCGGGCGAATCAAACCAATCGTCCCAGGAGTGGGCCGCCGGGGTGATAATGCGCTTATTGCCGACGGCGATAATTTCCACTTCGGTTACCGAATCGGGAAAGGCAATGACTTTGGGCAGGCGTACTGCCTGGCTTTTATTGCTTTTGAAGATTTTCGTGTGAACACTGGGCATAAGAGCACCTCCGTGATCATTGGTGAAGGAGTTATATCTCAGTATACCGAAACCGCAGGGGATATGTCAACGGGATATA
>CAZDYX010000373.1:0-3904 GCA_964509775.1 uncultured Desulfobulbia bacterium
CTCTATTGCTAACAGGCTAAACCCCTTCAGACTATCGACCTGAGTAGTTACCAACCATCAAGGTTAACTTTTATTCCTCATGATTGGCATCTTTGATTCCGGAGTTGGTGGCATGACCGTGGCACGGGCCATCCAGAAAGCTATGCCTGGTTATCAACTGCTCTATTATGGTGACCTGGCCCGCACCCCGTATGGTTCTAAAAGCAGCGCCACGATCATTGACTATTCGATTCAGAATACCGAATTCTTGCTCGACCACGGGGCCAAAATCGTGGTCATTGCCTGTAATACCGCCTCGAGTGCTGCGGCTGATGTGCTGCGGGAGCGGTATTCCGTGCCAATATTTGAGGTTATTACCCCTGCGGTCCAAAAGGCTGCGGAACTCACGCGTAACCTTCGAACAGCAGTCATCGGTACCCGGGCTACGATCAGAAGCAAGGTGTACGAACGTAAGCTCAAGGAACTTTCACCGAATATTCAGGTATTTTCGCAAGAATGCCCTTTGCTCGTCCCCCTGGTGGAAGAAGGATGGCTCAACCAGCCCGAGACGAAGATGGTGTTAAGGAAATATCTTTTTCCGTTAAAACAGCAACAGGTAGACACCCTGGTATTGGGATGCACCCATTATCCCCTTTTAAAAGAGCTTATTCGGCCCAGGATTGGTAAACGGGTGACAATAATCGATTCTTCCGAGACCGTTGCCGAAGCCCTGCACGAGTTCCTTGTCCAGCACCCGATCATCGCCGCTACGCTGCCGAGGGGACAGGAGGATATTTTTTATGTGTCGGACTGGACCCCAACCGCACAGGAGATAGCACAACGAATATTTGGCCATAACGTCGATCTGATCAAGGTATGATTTTTTTTTACTGGAGGTTCGAGATGATGTCTATAAACTTGAACAGTTACTTACCACGCATATTGTTTACTGGGTTTACAGGTTTTTTTTTGTTTTTATGCTGCTCATCCGCACTAGCCGAGGATTTGACCCCTGCCGATATTGTGCAGCGGCTACAGGGGGAATATGAAAAGACCTCATCCTTTGGCGCTGATTTTAAACAGGTGACCCAGATGGAGATGACCCGACGCACAAGAGAGGCAAACGGTTCGGTAAAATTCAAGAAACCCGGTATGATGCGCTGGGAGTATCACCGGCCCGATATTCAGGTGCTGGCAAGCGAAGGTAAAACCTTTGTCATGTACCTGGAAAAAGAGAAACAAATGATCCGTACCGCCGCAAAGGATGCCCTTGAATCTGATGTCACCTATTCTTTTTTTGCCGGAACCGGCAATCTGACCCGGGATTTTATCGCCATGAATCCGGACATGGACTTTGGCCTCTCAGAATCGCAATATCTGGTACGGCTGCGGCCGCGGGAATCTCATCCACAAGTGGATTATCTCTACCTTTGGATACGAAAAAAGGATTTTTCCCTGGAACGGGTGCGGATCGTTGACCACTTCGGCAGTATCACCGATCTCTTTTTCAGCAATATTGTCCAAAATCTCGACTATAACAACGATCTCTTCATTTTTAGACCACCGGCCGGGGTAGAAGTCATTGACCGTTGATGTCGCTTTAAAAACACCCCATAGAGACTCTCCCAAACAATTTAGTCTGGCCCTGGTCAGCATGCCGTGGCCGCTCTTTAACCGGCCCTCTGTCCAGATTGGAACCCTCAAGGCCTATCTGGAAGGCAAAACCACCTGGATAACGGTTACGACCTTTCATCCCTATCTTGAGGTGGCACACAAACTCGGGGCCAGAATTTATCACTGGATTTCACAACGATTATGGGTCGCGGAGGCGTTTTATGCGACTATTCTTTTTGGGGAACTAGACGAGGCAAAAGGCCTTCTTGAAAGACTTGTAAATAAGATCCCACGATCAGAGCGCTTTGATTACAAGGCGGTTGTTGAGGCCTTAGAAAGTCATTTAAAACAATGGGTGGAGGGGCACCAATGGGAACGGTTTGATCTCGTCGGTTTTTCAGTGTGCTTTAACCAGCTTCTTTCCTCTCTGGCCGCTGCCCATATCTTGAAAGAGAGATACAGGCACCTCCCCCTGGTATTTGGCGGTTCATCTTGCGCTGGTAATCTGGGAAGGACTCTTGTCCGTACCTTTCCTGAGTTAGATTTCGTGGTCGATGGTGAGGGGGAAGAGGCCCTTTTGGGCCTTTGTGAGTTGGTTGCGGGAAAGAAAACTGATCTGCCGACGGGGGTTTTGACCTCCCTGAAAGCTCAAGGGATAGCTGGAGTACGGGACAATAAGTCCCAATTAGCCGATCTTTCTCTTTTGCCAATACCTGACTATCAAGACTATTTTCGGGATATGAAACGCCTCTTTGACCAGGAGGCGTTTATTCCCGTTCTTCCCGTAGAATTTTCCCGGGGATGCTGGTGGCGGCGATGCACCTTCTGTAATCTTCACCTGCAGTGGCAGGGCTATCGGGCCAAAACCGCAAAACGGATGAAAGAGGAGCTGCAGACCCTTACCAAGCGACATGAGGTCCTTGATTTTTTCTTCACGGACAATGCCCTGCC
Source organism: uncultured Desulfobulbia bacterium (assembly GCA_964509775.1). Lineage (GTDB taxonomy): Bacteria > Desulfobacterota > Desulfobulbia > Desulfobulbales > CAZDYX01 > CAZDYX01. The sequence goes on from CAZDYX010000373.1 coordinate 2,545, forward strand.
CACCAAGGAGGCAGACAGATTTTTTGCAGACCTTAACAATGATCCGCGGGAATTCCATTTTTTTGCCGAGATTCGCGCCAGCCAAGGACAAAAAGGGCTGCTCCCTTGGAAACGGGGTGGACTCCGGCAGGTCCAGGTCGGCATAGAGTCCTTAAGTAAGGGGTTGCTTAGCGCCATGGGAAAAGGTGCCTCAGTCATTGATAATATTGTTGTTATGAAGGAGGCGATAGCCTCAAGGATCGTTCTTGATGGGAATCTTATCCTGGAGTTTCCGGGCAGTACCATGATTCAGGTGGAGGATACCCTGCGGAATCTGGAGTTTGTCTTTCCCTATCATCCCTTACGTGCCGCCACCTTTTTCCTCGGACACGGAAGCCCCATCGAAACCTGTCCGTCCCATTACGGGATCAAATCGGTTTATGAGCATCGTAACAGTCGTGCCCTTTTTCCAGCGGCAGTATTTGCAACGTTATCGTTGATGGTCAAAGATTATCGCGGTGATCGAAAACAACAGCAAGACATCTGGAGGCCGGTAAGAAAGAAGGTGGAACAATGGCAGCGCTTTCACCGGGCGAGAAAGGCTACCGCAATCGAAAAACCGCTGCTCAGTTATAGAGACGGCGGCTCCTTTCTCCTCATCCGCCAGGAACTCGACAACGGTAAGACCCTGCATCACCGCCTTAGAGGCACATCGAGGAAGATATATCTTTTTTGTGACCGGGTCCGGACTGTCGTCCGGATCAAAGATCATTTCCAGGAGATTAATGAAAGGCAATTGCTGTGTTTTTTGGAAGATCTCGTTAATAAACGGCTGCTCTTTATGGAAGACGGGAAATGTCTTTCCTTGGCCGTGCGATGGGAGATGAAAAACGCGGAGGTCCTGGCTGTGCCTAAATGTCGAGAACTCGACGACAGTATTGTTGTACCATTTCCAACCAGTCATTAATCTCTAACCCGCAGGTCAAATGGTCGGAAGCCAGACTGGGAAAACGACATTCCTGAAAAATTGTGCCTTCATGGACCATACAGACCGGCCATCCGGGGATTCCTGGCGACAGGCCTTGATAGGGGTTTACGCGGTATACGGTAAAGGCACGGTCATTACACCGCAGGCGATAAAGCTTTCCTTCATGTTCTATCGAAATGTCCTGATCAAATACCTCATATTTTCTAAAAAAAAGTTGGATCTCGGATAATGGTATCCCATCTGCCTTATGCCCTTCACTCACCCTTCCCTCTTGACTTACTGTCGGATAATCTTCCATCTACTCCTTCCAGGCCAGTTTATATGAAAATGAAGAATCCAGAATCCAGAATTCAGAATTCAGGAGCCAGGAGGGGATTCGCGAGGCTCTCTATT
>CAZDYX010000374.1:0-3890 GCA_964509775.1 uncultured Desulfobulbia bacterium
GATACAGCTCGGTTTCAAGCGTCTTCTCCCCAAAATCCGTTACAATGAGGAAAAAACAAAGAAGTTTGGAAAGCTTCCCTTGGTTCGTCATTCCAGCACTCTGTTCAGTCCTCGCTTGATTCAGTTCAATACCCCCTTGAGGGGTACGGGGATGCTTTTAGCTGGAATCCAGTGTAGTTCTGGATTCCGGGTCTTCGGCAAAAAGCGCCTCGCCCGGAATGACGGCTGTGGAGATTTCAGGGTAATAGCTCAGACTATCTTAGGTTGCGGGCAAATCCCGCCTTGGTTTTTACTGCCTCTAACCACTATCCACTATTCACTAACCACCATCCTGGGGGGAATATGATCATGCGAAAAAAGGGAATTTTCGGTGCGGCAATCCTAATTTTTCTTTTCCTGTCATCAGGGATCCTGCTTGCCAAAGACATCTTCGTCCCCCTGGACTATCCCTCGATCCAGGCCGGGATGGATGCGGCAGGCGAAGGCGATGTGGTCAAGGTGGCACAGGGGACCTACGCCGAAAACATTGTCATGAGGCAAGGGGTATCCCTTAGCGGAGGGTATGCCCCGGATTTTTCCGGGCGGGATATTTCCCTCTATACGTCCGTCATTGACGGGGGAGGTAAGGGCCCGGTGGTTATGTTCGACCATCTCGCTGCCGGCTCCATTGATGGGTTCAGGATTGTGAATGGAAGGGCCGATCGAGGCGGGGGAATTTTTTGTGTCGATTCCGTGTCGATCATCATTACCAACAACGACATTACCGGGAATAAGGCCTTCTTGGGGGGTGGGATCTGCGGTGCTAGGGCGGAACTTGAAATCACGAACAATATTATCACGCATAATAGTGCCGAAGGAAAAGATCCTACCCCTTTAATGGGAGGAGGGATTTATTGCTCTCTTTCAAATCCAATTATCAAAAACAACACCATTTCCGGGAATACATCGGGAGGGGCAGGAGGCGGGATAGCCTTAGAGCGGACGAAGGCCACGGCCACGGTATCGAATAATATTATCAAGGATAACAAGGCCATCCGGGAGGGCGGCGGGATAGGAATATACACTTCTCGTGCAGACATCGAAAACAATCTCATCAGCGGAAATACCGGCAACGTAGGAGGAGGGGTAGTCTCCTTTAAGGCAAACCCGATCCTTAGGAATAATATTATCGCCGGGAATTCGGCCCCGCGCGGAGGGGGGGCGATTTATGATTCCAAATCCTCGGTAAGGATCGTTAACTCTACCTTGGTCCGAAACAGCTCGGATGCCGGGGCCTTGTATCTAGAAAACTCCTCTCCGGACATAATGAATAGCGTCTTTTGGGAAAACGGTGATGATCTGGTCATGGATTTTTTCTCCGTCCCTCATATAACCTACTCGGATATCAATCATCCCGACTTTGTCGGGAGGGAGGGCAATATCTTTTTAGACCCGCTCTTTGTCGCTCTGGAGGCGGGCAATTACCGACTTATTGTTGACTCCCCCGGGGTAAACGCCGGAGATCCGTCCGCGGAATTAAATGATCCGGATGGCACCAGGAACGATATGGGTGCCTTTGGCGGGCCAGGGGCTGGGGCCTGGGCCGGCGATATCCCCATGATCCCGGTCGCCTTAAGTAATTCCGGCTGGGAAGATTTGGGATTATATGGAGGCCAGATTCTTTCCGTGGCCATTGATCCCAGGGATTCCGAAAAGTTCTTTGCCGGAAGCTATATGGGAGATGGACTCTTTGTAACCAATAACAACGGCACCAGTTGGCAGACGGTGGAAGGATTCAGGAATCACAACTGTAAAGAGGTAGCCATCTCGGCTAGCGATTCCAATTCGGTGTGGGTTGCCTTTCATACCTATATCGCCCGGAGTAAAGACGGAGGATTATCTTGGTCCAAGAAGGCCCTTCCGGGCCAACGCTATGCCAATTCCGTCGCGATCGATCCTGTTGATAACAATACGGTCTATGTCGGCACCGGACAACGAGCGGATGGGAAAGGACCGACAGGTACGGTACTAAAGACTACTGACAACGGCCGAACATGGCAATCGACCAAGATGGCCGCCAAGCAGACGGTGACCCGCCTGGCAATCAGCCGTTCCGACCCCCGGGTGCTGTGGGCGATCACCGGCTTTAATGAGCCCGGGGTGGTGTTTAAGAGCAATAACTTCGGAATCGATTGGCAGCAGATCGATATCGGTCGGGCTGATTCATACCTTACTGGAATGGTCATTCACCCTTTGGATCGGAATATTGTCTTTATCGCCGGCTCCTTTGGGGTAATAAAGACCATTGATGGCGGAAGGAGTTGGAAGGGCTGTATAGAAAAAAATTGCACCGCTCTCACCCTAGACCCCAACCATCCTGATCTTGTCTATGCAAGCATCCACGATGAAGAAAGCGGCCTCAATTTATTATACCAGAGTGAAGACGGCGGCAGGACCTGGCAGCAGCACCCCCTCGGCAACATTTATTTTTATAGCCTTGTCGTTGATCCGCAACACTCCGATATCCTTTTGGGCGGTGATCATGCCGCGGGCGTATTCAAGTCTTTTGACAACGGCGCAACCTGGCAGGCGATCAACGAGAAAATCAGGGCCAATATCGTTTATGATTCCGCCTTTGCCCCCAACAGCCGTGATGTTCTTTTCGTGGGGACCATCGGAGGCCTTTTTAGGCATGATCAGGATGGAAACTGGACCAAACTTTATCCTGATCCGGTTTCCGCGGTTGTCATGGATTTAAAAAACAACAACACCATCTATGCCGGGGTCACTGGCGGCCTGATAAAGTCAACCGATAACGGACTGACATGGCAAAAGGCCAAGGGTTTTCCCTCAGCTAGTCCAGCTCTTTTTCGGGGGCAAGACATTGCCATGGACCCCGAAGACCAGCAAATTCTCTATGTCGGGATAGCATATTTCAATGGGAAACGAGGTGAGGTCTACAAGAGTACGGACTCCGGCCAGAACTTCACTAGGAAAAAGGTATTTGGCGTGCCGGTCAGGGCGTTGGCAGTCGATCCCGCAGACAGCCGGATCGTTTATGCCGGTACGAGCGCTTTTTACGCCTCATCAGGCCGGGTGCCGACGTCCGGGGCGCTCTTTAAAAGCAGCGATGGCGGGGATCGATGGACCAGACTGCCGTTGACCGAGGTGGAGGTCAACTCGATAGAGATAGATCCGGCCGATTCCCATGTGCTTTACGTAGGGTCCGGCGACAGCGGCGGCGGCAACGTTGGTTTATATAAAAGTGAGGATTGCGGCCTTACCTGGGACAAGAAATGGTTTGCCTCCAGTGCGGTTACCGACATCAGGATCGAGAACATCATAATTGACGACCCCGACCCCCAAGGCCAGGTCTCCACCACCATTGTCTATGCCGCCACATTTCAGAACGGCATCTTTCAAAGTATCGATGCCGGTGAAAACTGGATCAACCTCGGTCTGTCCGACTGCAAGATATTCGATATTTCCTATTATGCCTCTTATCCCTCCTCTGCTATGGAAGATGCATCCCTAACGGCAGGCGGAACCCAGCAACTTGTTGCCGGAACGAACAGTAGTACGTCTGTTTTTTATGGTAGCCAGATCTATGGATTTATCATAGATCAATCTTCCGGCAAACCTGTCCATAACAGTGCGATTTCGGTCTTACTGGATGGAACCTACGAGGACAGAATTGGAACCGCCTTTTGGACCGGCGCTTATCATGTTTTGTTTCCTCCTGAAGGCCACAGCATTCTTAAATGCACGGCACCAAACTACCATGACTACAACCTGGAAATTAATGTTGATCCTTATGATATTATTAAGTTAAATATATTACTCCAGAAAAGGTAAGTACTCAGGTTGTTTAGTCTGTAGTCTGTTAGGGGCAGAGCAACGAACGTATCAGA
>CAZDYX010000375.1:0-3883 GCA_964509775.1 uncultured Desulfobulbia bacterium
CTCCTTGTGTGAGGTTAAGCTATCATACCTGTCCAAATTTTGGGGAGCACCTCTCTCAGCCGCTCCTCGAATGGAAGGCGCAAAACGTTCGAAGTCACAAGCTGGGTCGAAAATGAATGGGATGCATCGACGATGAGGCTACGAAAAATCCAGCCTATTCCTGAGATAAGTCAAAACGAGACCTGACCCAAGCACTTTTGCTAGCGGTTACCGCAACACTCTCAACCCCAGCAGCTGTTCCATAGGATCGAAATCCCTGTCGTTGTGGATAAGACCAAAGCCGTTCTCAATGCAGAATGTCGCGATAAGGACATCGATGGTCTTGCGCACCGTGATGCCTTGCCTTCGCAAAGCGCGGTAGTTCTGTGCCGCCGCCATCGCCATGTCTCTGTCGACAAAATCCCTGTACTCCAGGCCATCCATGAGCTGTCTTGCAATCTGAAAATCTCTTTCACTGCTGAATCCTTGAAGAATCTCGGCCAGGATCAGATCGCCGATAATGATGCGCGACTCGGAAAGCGCACGATCCAGCAAATCCGTATGTGGAGCGGCGACCCCGCGGAAATAGTCGATCCAGACCGAAGTATCCGCGACGATCACGAATCTTTCCTCATGGCGTCAAGATCCCCCTCCCACGTCAGTTTGCCCCGAAACTGCCGGATGGACTCCTGCTTTTTCATAGCGATCAGCAGGCGCAGACCTTCTTCCACCGCCTGCTTCTTTGTCTTGAGCCCAGAAAGCTTCAAGGCCTGATCCATCAACTGGTCATCAACAACAATGTTTGTACGCATGACTCCTCCCGTTCCGTGTGTATGATTTCATATTTTATACACATAATGCGCTTCCGTCTACCCGAATTCATGAAGGGGTTTTTAGTGGACTTGAGCCTTGATCATGTCCGAAACGTTCACCTGCAGATCGAAAAAGCCTGATAGTCTGAGGAGTCAAGGAAGATCTTCTCCCGCCTGCGGCCACGGTTCATGATATGGATACCAGGCGCCGGGATATTCAATGCGTAAGGGGCGTGACATGGTGATTTGCTAGATGATTGGGGCAGGTAGGTCAAGACGAGACCTGACCCCATGCACTTCGACGCCATGGAACTGACCAGGCTGCTGCTGCCAACACTCCGCACCAATGCGGCAGAGTTTCAGGCGGATTCAGGCGATTACGGGGCGGGCCTTGTCAGGGAATGCCGGAAAGGCCTCTCCGCGGTCGATGGCACTCGACCCCTGGCAGGGCAAGATAAGTCAAAACGAGACCTGACCCTCAGCCCTACTTCCCCGCTGCCTTAGTCGTTGCCTTTTCCACTGCCTCTATCGCAACAATTCAAGATTCAAGATCTGACCCTTGCCTCTTGCCCAAACAGCCCACGGCCCGGCACATTTCCTGTTGAACCTTCGCGAACGCTTCGGAGTTGAAGGCTCCAAATTTGGCAACGACACAATCTCTGTTTAAGGTGTAAAGCTTCGTAACCCTGACCCAGCTTATCTTAGGCAGGGTTCCTTCAGCCAAATCATTTCCGGAAAAGATGAACCCATCCTCGTGTCCAGCCTGAGAAGTGATTGCTGCGGCGAGAAAGTCACCGAACCGGTCGCATGATCTCAGGACGAGAACTGGTCGACGTTTTGCCGCCTGCAGGTCTGAAAACGGAAAAGGTATAAGAACCACCTCACCTGGATGCAACGTCATTCCACACCTCGTCGTCTTCATTGGCCCATACCCTTTCCATACTGGTCTGCTGCGCAGCCATGACATTCCCTTCGCCCTGGTCCAAAGCCTTGTAGCGCAGGTACTCTATGAAGCGCAGGGCCTCGCGGGCATACTCATCGGGCAACGGCTTGACGCTTTTATATATTTCTTTCGCAAGATTCATTCCCCCCCCCCTGGCGGGCACTTTGCCGGCCAATAACAGCTTCTAACCACCAGAAACCTTACGGCAATAACCTCTACACTACTGATTCCGGAGTTTCAGACGGTCCTCGCCTGCTTACCGCAAGCCGCATGATGGCAGTCTCTCAACATCTAAAAAATAATTGATATCTTATTATGCATAACGATATCTACGGTGTCCATGGTCTGGGCAGATGAAAGATCGGCAGCATAGAGGTCATATCATGTAATCAAGATTCAAGATCTGATAACCGCCTTCTCTCTGTCAGGCAGGGATGGGAGGTGGACAAATGCAGGGATGGGAGGGGATAAAGGGAAGGTCAAGAAATATCCTCGCCTTTATCGCTGCCTTTATCCCTGCCTCCATCCCCGCCTCCATCCCTGCCTTCCTCCCCTCCCCTACCAGCACCACTGTTTCTCACAAGGGATGCCGTCATTATCCCCGTCCATGGCTGTGCCGGGACAATTGTCGAGGAAGAATTGCGCCTCTTCGCATGAGGTCATCTGTGAGCAGTGGGTTCTGCCGTCGCATTGGTATTTCTGCGCGGCGGCGGGGGCGGCGGCTGACATTGCGGCCGATGGCGCTTGCGAGACAACACGGCCTTTGAAGAAAAAATGGTATCCGAATATGGCCGCGCAGATGATGAGAAGAATTACGTTTTTCAAGATGCTTCCGATAATGTTCTTGGTCTCAGAGACCCAGCCGTTTGGTCGCCTTCCCCACCCCCACAAGCCGCAACGCGAGTTTTCGTCAATAATTTTCGATTATTAGACTTAAAAACAGGCTGATTTTTGGCTGATGACCTCATTCTAAGGTCGAAAAAAGGCCATTTTTTGAAGATAAAAGCCATTATTTCACTATGTTTTTGGTCTCAGAGACCCAGTCGAAAGATTGGGGCAGGTAGGTCAAGACGAGACCTGACCCCATGCATACAGGCTGCTGCTGCCAACACTCCGCACCAATGCGGCAGAGTTTCAGGCGGATTCAGGCGATTACGGGGCGGGCCTTGTCAGGGAATGCCGGAAAGGCCTCTCCGCGGTCGATGGCACTCGACCCCTGACAAGGCAAGTCAAAACGAGACCTGCCCCCACTGCTCCTGCCTCCGACGGTGCCACTTGTCTTAAGTTGACCCCTGCGTTACTCGAAATTGCATGACACCAACGGTTTTAAGAAAAAACAGTTATCGATTTTTCTTTTTCTCAAGGGAGGAGCCTAGGATGCATGTCCATGTCTCATCCGAAGCCGGAGAAGCGAAATTTTGGCTCGAACCGGAACTGGAACTGGCGCACAATTACCGCTTTTCCCGACAGGAATTGAAATCAATTGAACGTATTTTGGAGGAGTATCATGGCGAACTCATCAGCGCTTGGCGCCATCACTTCGACAACTGAAGTCACCAACATTTCCGCTCACGGGATCTGGCTTTTCTCCCAAGGCCAGGAAATGTTTCTTTCGTACGATGACTTCCCCTGGTTTGCGGATGTGCCCATACGCATGGTCATCAATGTTAAGGAGTCCTCTCCTGGACACTATTACTGGCCGGATCTGGACGTTGATCTCTGTCAGGAATCAATCACCCATCCAGAGCGGTTCCCTCTCAAGGCCACAACGAAAAATCGTCCCCAATCGTCTGGAAAATAACAGCTACCGTCTTTATGCACGAAGTCGTCAAAATCAGTTTATTGACCTCGTCCCTTCCCGGAGGCCGTTCAAAAACCGTTCTGGCAAGGCGCGCTTGTGCCCAGCATGGGTAAGCCGATTTTGGCGGACGCGGTGTAGCCGTCTACATAAGCCCGCCAATGTTCTTGGTCTCAGAGACCCAGCCCAGACCTTCAGTCACAAAGGTCCAGCCCTTTCCTAAGATAAGTCAAAACGAGACCTGACCCCCAGCCTTTCGGTGAAGACGGCCAAACCGCCCTCAATCAATAAAATCATCTGACAGGAGTTTCGAAGGTTTCTGGTCAAAAAAGCCGATTACTCAAAGCAATA
>CAZDYX010000376.1:0-3882 GCA_964509775.1 uncultured Desulfobulbia bacterium
CCATGTTGCATAAGGTTCAGGCGTTTGTTGAGAACGCTTATCTGCCGGATGTGCTGGCCGTGGCCAAGGCCTTTCCGGATTATTTCAAAATTGGTCGCGGTTGCGGAAATTTTTTGGCGTACGGGGCCTTCCCGGAGTCGACGGATCAGAAAACGCAGTTCTTTCCCTCCGGAGTGGTAATAAATGGCCGTCTTACTGAATTCGATGTCTCTCAAATTACCGAAGACGTTATGTACTCGCTCTTTGCCTCGCCATCCGGACTTCCGCCCTCCAGGGGACAAACGGTTCCTGATCCCCATAAGGCCATGGCCTATTCCTGGCTTAAGGCCCCGCGCTATAAGCGTCAGGTGATGGAGGTCGGCCCCTTGGCCCGCATGATGGTCCTTTATCTCAAGGGAGAAACCCCGGTTAAGGAACAGCTTGATGTTGTCCTTGCCAGGCTGAATAAGGGGCCTGATGACCTGATGTCGGTCATGGGCCGCCATGCCGCTCGTGCTTTGGAAGCAAGGATAATTGCCGCTCGCTGTTTTGCCTGGCTTGATCAGTTGGTGCCCGGTAAACCGGCCTTTGCCGATTTTGAGATCCCTATCGCGGGCCAGGGCGTGGGGTTGACCGAGGCCGCCCGCGGCGCCTTGGGACACTGGCTTGAAATAAAAAACGGCAGAATCGCCAATTATCAATGTGTGGTGCCGACCACCTGGAATTGTTCCCCCCGGGATGACCAGGGCAACCCCGGTGCAGTGGAAATGGCCCTGGTCGGGACGCCGGTGGCTGATGATAAAAACCCGATAGAAGCGGCCCGGGTGGTACGTTCTTTCGACCCCTGCATTGCCTGTGCGGTGCATTAGATACGGAGGTTGTAACTACTCAGGTTGGTTAGGTTGTTTAGACTGTAGTCTGTTAGGACTGCGCAAAAAAACAAATCTAGGACCCTCCTCCCTATCCACCTAAACACCTACAGACTATCCACCTGAGTAGTTACCGGAGGTTTTTGAATGGCAGGAATTACGAGAAGACGGTTTCTTGAGTTTGGTGTCAGGCTTGCGGCATTGATGGGGCTTGGCGCCTCGGCGGTTCCCGGACTGGCTGAGGCCCTTGACGAACTGGCAACCGGTAGGGCCCCGGTATTGTGGCTCCAGGGCCTGAGCTGCTCCGGTTGTTCGGTCTCGATGCTTGACTCCGAGGACCCTGGTCCGGCTGAAATTCTTACCGGGTATATATCATTGCTGTTTCATTCCACCCTTTCAACTGCCTCTGGTGAGGTGGCCATGGAGATCATCAACCGTACGATTGCCAAGGGCGGTTATTATCTGGCGGTTGAGGGCAGCGTTCCAGCCGGCATGCCCAAGGCCTGTATGGTTGGCGAGGAGTCATTCGGAAACCAACTCAGCCGCGCGGCCAGACAGGCGAGGGCGGTTGTCAGTGTTGGCACCTGCGCCTCATTCGGGGGTATCCCGGCCGCGGAAAACAACCCGACCGGCGCTGTAGGGGTGCGGGAATTTCTTGTCCGGGAAGGGATATCCACCCCGGTCATCAATCTGCCGGGCTGTCCCGCGCATCCGGACTGGACAGTAGGTACCCTGGCCTATATCCTGAAAATCGGCATGCCCACCCTGGACGAGGTCAACCGGCCCACCATGTTTTATGGCCGGCTGGTTCATGAACAGTGTCAACGATTTGCCGACTATGAACGGGAAAATTTCGCCCGTACATTTGGTGACAACGGTTGCCTGTTCAAACTCGGTTGTTTAGGGCGGATCACCCATGCCGATTGCATCCTGCGTCTGTGGAATTCGCGAACAAATCACTGCATCAAGGCTGGAGCCCCGTGCATTGGTTGTGCCTCGCCCAAATTTGCGGCCAGCAGTTCATTTCCGTTTTATACCAAAAAGCCTTCTAACAGGCCCAAAGGAGATCATTCATGAAATTGCATATCAAACTCAATCTGGCCCTTTTGGCAGGACTGGTCATGGTAATGGCGATTGCGCAATTTGTGCAATACCATGGCGCCATGGGACTCATTTCAGCATTATCCAATGACACCATCGACATTATCAAAAACCGCGAGGAGGAATTTGCCAGAAATATCTTCCGAAGCGTTGACCGGGCGGTTGCCGGCTCTCTGGAGCGCGGTGAAATGGAAAAATTCGTTAAACTCATTGAGGCCCAGCGTGAGATCGAGGGCCTGCTTGAGTTTTCCCTTTATGATAGAAAGGGTGTTATTTCTCACTCATCAGACCCATCCTTGCGCACGAAACCCCTGCCGCAGGAGATCAGGACGTCGCTTCTGACCAATGCAGCGATAATCTTCCGCCATGGCGACGGCATCATTGAGATATATAAACCTCAACTGGTGGTAGATGACTGCATTCGGTGCCATAATGCCTGGGAGCCCGGAAGTATCGGCGGGGTAACCAGCGTAAAGCTTTCTACCGCGGTTCTGGCAAAGGCGCAGGCCAAAACACAGGAAGCCATGTCGAAGGCAAGGAATACGTTTATAACAAACAGCCTGCTTACCCTGGGTGGGGTAATAGCCTTTTTTGTCTGCACCATGTATCTGTCCGTAACCAAGTTTGTCAAAAAACCCCTTGATCGGGTTGTCGAGGGCCTTAAAGACCTCTCGGAGGGAGAGGGGGACCTGACCAAACGGCTTACAATTACCTCAAAAGATGAGCTGGGCGACTTGGCTCGTCTGTTCAATAACTTTCTCAATAAACTGCAAACCACTATAAAGAAAGTAGCCGGCAACGTTGAAATCCTTAATGCCGCCTCTATTGATCTTACCTCCGTTTCCCGGGGAATAGCAGCAAAAACCGCGGTGGTGGGTGATCAGTCCCGTTTGGCAGCAGCAGAGACCGAACAGGCCTCGGGAGGTATCCGCAATATTGCCGCCGCCTCTGAACAGGTAAGTGCCCAGGTCGGTACGGTGGCCTCGGCTTCGGAGCAGATGTCAAAAAATATGGAAGAGATCGGTTCGGCCAGTCAGGCGATATCCACCAAGCTTGGGGTGGTATCCACCGCAGCCCGGCAAATGTCCGGATCGGTCAATTCGGTGGCCACTGCTATTGAGGAAATGTACTCCTCTTTAAATGAAGTCGCCAAGAATGCGGCCCGGGGGGCCTCAGCCACCAGCGATGCCTCTGGTCGGGCCGAAAAAATATCAGGAACCGTTAATGCGCTCGGTGAGGCGGCCAAAGAGATAGGTGACGTTATTGAACTGATTAAAGGCATTGCCTCGCAGACCAATCTCCTGGCCCTTAATGCCACCATTGAAGCAGCAGGGGCAGGCGAGGCCGGCAAGGGATTTGCCGTCGTCGCCAATGAGGTGAAGGAACTGGCCCGGCAGACGGCCAAGGCGACCGCGGAAATTCGCGATAAGGTGGAAAGCATGCAGGCCAACACCGCGTCTGCGGTAAAGGCCATGGAGACCATTGTCGGTTTCATCACCGAAATCAATACTATAATGAGCACCATTGCTACGGCGGTGGAAGAACAGACCGCCACCACCAACGAGATATCGAAAAGTGTCACCGATGTCGCCGTGACTGCCAAATCCGTATCTGAAAATGTTCTGGAGGCGGCGCAGGCGGCATCCAGCACCTCACAGAACGTGCAACAGGCGGTGGATTCCGGTCGCCATGTGGCCAGAAATATTGCCGAGGTCGCCAAAAGCGCCGAGTCCATTGCCCAGGATGCTGCTCAAGTCTCAGCGAGAACCGAGGCGGTCGCGGAAAATGTGGCCAGTGTCAACAAGGCCGTGGAAGGGGCCGCCGCTGAAACCGAGCGGATAAACGCGTCTGCCGACGAACTGGCCAGATTGGCTGGTCAGTTGAACGACATCGTTAAACAATTCGTAACTACTCAGGTGGATAGTCTGTAGGT
>CAZDYX010000377.1:0-3565 GCA_964509775.1 uncultured Desulfobulbia bacterium
TGATATTCTAGGCCCAGATGAGAATTATAGCGCCGCCTTGTTTCGCCAGCAGGCCGACGAAATTATCCGTGAACTGCATAAAAAGCAAATTCCAATAGTGGTCGTCGGAGGAACCGGCCTCTACCTGAAAGTTTTGACTCGCGGCCTTTTTCATGGGCCACCTTCCGACCCCAAGCTACGCCTGACTCTCCATAAAAGAGCTGAAACAGAAGGAAGCATTGGCCTTCATCGAGAACTCCAAAGGTTAGATGCCGAGGCGGCTTCAAAAATCCACCCGCGGGATACATTGCGCATCATCCGGGCTATGGAAGTTTTTTACCAGATCAACCGGCCTATTTCTGACTTTCAACGTGAACACGGGTTTCAGGAAAAACCTTATGAAGTTTTTAAAGTTGGGCTCACTTGCGCGAAGGAAGAATTATATAGACGGATTGAGGCTCGTACCGATGAAATGATCAAGATGGGATGGGTGGAGGAAGTCAAAATCCTTTTGAATCAAGGTTACCCCCCAGGTCTAAAAACTCTTCAGTCCCTTGGATATAAACATATCGTCTCCTATTTAACTGGGAAGATTAGCCTGCAAGAAGCGATTCGTTTAATCAAACGAGACACCCGTCGATATGCCAAACGGCAGCTCACTTGGTTTAAAATTGACCCCGAAATCAATTGGTATCCGGTCAATCAGGAAATTTTCCCGCTCATCGAGAAGAATGTGGAGGAGTGTTACTGCAAAACCCAAACAGCCGAGGGCAGTATCATTCCTTGAACAAAGGTGTTGAAAAAATGCAATCCCTCCGTGGCAAAGACCCACTGCGATGAGGCAAACTTTTTGGAAAAATAATAAAGGAAATTAGATACCCCTTTTTTTCCAGAAAGTTAGCGCAAGCTGGAGGAATATCAAACCAGTAATCTTGGTAAAAATTTTATTATTAATCAGGCGCGTTTTTTGCTTTCTGCGGTGAAAGGAGAGAAGATTTTTAAAATGATCAGAGTCCAATCAGTCTGCAATTCAGACAGTAGCGAATTCCAACGAGGCGGATTCCTCCGACCCCTCGTAAGCCCGCCGTAGATCGCTATTCGAGCGACCAGGAGATTGCCCTCTCATTCCCCATGAAAAAATTTTTCAGAGATTTCATTTTTTTCTTGACTTTTGTTTCAAAATCTGTATGCTCATTATTAATGAGCATACAGAGGAAAGCAGACCGAGAGAAGGTTAGTCGGCTTCGACAGTCTCTTCTTCATCTGGCCGACGAGATCAAGGGGCTCGTGGAACCCTTCTTTTCCGATCGGCCAGTGATTAAAGGCACAGTCTATGAACTGAAGCGCCGATGTGGAAAGCCGGGGTGTAAATGTACTCGGGGTCAGCTCCATGCCCGCATGGTGGTCAGCGCAAGTGAACGGGGAAAGACACGATTACAGGTTGTCCCTCATGGATTTCTCGTTGAGGTTCAAGCAAAGGTGCGACGTTATCAGGAGCTTCGACGGGCTCGGGCCCGACTGGGAGAGCTTTATCGGAAGATGCTGAAGGTGATGGATCGAATGGAAGGGATGCGTCGGGAGGATCTGTCTTCCTCGGGCAAGAAGCGATCGGGAGGGGGCTAACCGGGATGGGCTTCGTGATCTTCGAGGAGAACAAGCCTTTCGTTTTGGAGGCTCTTGGGAATGGGGAGTTCGACTACATGGAGGCGGCCAGCGAGGTGTTTGAGGCCGATTTCTTCCGTTTCATCAAAGCCCGGGCCCTTCTGGATGAGCTGGCAGCGACCTGTCCCACTCCCCGGAAGAAAGAGGATGTGCCTTTCTGGTTTTATGTGGCCAGTAATCTTTCCATGCGGCTGCACGGTGTGCACGCTTTCGATGCGTTTCCCATGGTGGTGCGTTGCGGGGGGATGCTTCAGGCGTTTGGACCCCAGGCGGGTCGTAAGGTCGTTCATCCCGCGACGGGGGAGACGACGATCTTCTGTGAGGGATTCAACCAGAAGAATCACTATGACCGGCAGACCCCTTGTGATCCGGATTATTTGCGCAAGGTGGCCAAGGACACGGATGCCCAGGCTTTGATGAGGTGGTTTGGGGAGGAGGGGGTGCGGGCGTTTCAGCGCCGACGTGTTTTGGATCGAGAAGGCGTTTTTATCGGAGATGCCTCCTATCTGTTTGTTCCGGACAACCCCCGCTATGAGGGCTCCGTCAAGCTTCGGTTTGACGAGCACGATCATCCCGTTGCGGAAGAGCAATACCGTAAGATGACCGACGATCAGAAGAGCCGCTGTCAGTGGCGGCGGTGCTATAAGATGGTGACGTTGCTGCACACGAACCCAACGTTGGATTTCTTTCTTTTTGTGGCGGTGAAGGTGGTTTCGGGCAATGACCATGAATGTCCGGTGCTTTATGACTTGGTGAAACAGTTTGTCGAGACGGTGGGCAAAGGGGTGATGAAGCGGCTCATCCTGGACCGGGGGTTCCTGGATGGCAAGGCGATCTCGCTCTGCAAGAAGCAATACGGCATCGATATCCTCATCCCGATTCGCCGTAACATGGATCTCTATGTCGATGCGATGGCGTTGTTCCAAGAGTCAGACGTCCACTGGGTGGAGTGCAAAACGTCGAGAGAGGAAGCTAAGGAATCCATTCGCCTCAGGCCCAAGGCGATTGCGAAACGGGAGAAAAAGCGGCAGGAAAAACTCCGCCAGTTGAAACAACAACAGCCACCCCACCGCCAGAAGGGGTCCTGGTTAAAAAGGAGGCGGCGGCCATCGGGGAGTTCCGCAGTTGGTCCTCCTGCACCGTACCCCTCACCGTGGTGGCCAACCGAGAGCACTACGCCGATGGTCATCAAAAGATCTGGTTTTTAATCGACACCAAGGAGGTTCAGGACCCAAGCCGGACTCAGCAGGAGTACCATCGGCGCGTCTCGACGGAGGAGCGGTATCGACAGCTCAAATGCTTTAGCGATCTGACCCATTTTACCTCCCGTGCCTTTTCGATGGTTGTCAATCAAGTCGTCTTTATTATGCTGGCCTATAACCTCCTTCAGCTCTTCCTGTTGAAGCGAGGTCGGAAGGAGCTTAACCAAAAGACACTGCCTCGTATCCGCCAGCAGCTTCTGCCTTCGGATAATCACATCATTGTTTACTACCAGAACTACTACGGCCTGTTCAGACCATTCGAACTCGTTGGATTCGTAGTAACACTCCGTGAGGAAGCACGCAAAAAGATCGCAGCCAAATGCCGACGGATCGGGCGTGAGTTAAACGAAGTCCTGAGAAACCCTCGGCCCCCGTAACCCTTTGCTCTTGCCTCCGACCGCTGCCAATAACCGATTCGATTATCCCTTCAACGGGAGGTAGCATCAGTCGCCTGCCCCCCTTACCTGTCCTTTTGCCTTCGCTAAAAAAACACTCATCTCAAAAGAGGCTCTTCCCGCAACATACTTCTGGTGTCATAACCCACGCTCATGCTCAGCACGGCAAAAGCTCTTGGCACCCCAAACCGCCTCGCCACCCCAACCACAGACGTCAATAGTGTCTGAATTGCAAGGGGGGAATTATTCTGGGGTTGCACTGGAAAT
>CAZDYX010000377.1:3575-3873 GCA_964509775.1 uncultured Desulfobulbia bacterium
TGAATTGCAATTTTTATCTTGACAAACAGGATAAGTTGTTTAAAACTATAAAATAATTTAAGAATTTTCGGAGTCAAGCAGCGCAAACGAGATTTTACTATAATCCCTAAAAATTTTACGTTGAGGAGGTCAACATGAAAAATAATCGATGGTTGACGCAAGTATGGTTTGCAGCCTTTTTTCTGATGTTATCCGCGGCTTCCGCTTGGTCGCAGCAGCCGCTGATCCAGACCATTGGGAACGGGGAAATTAATTGGGCAGACCAGGCCATCCGGGCCACGGGAGGCGGGGCTCCCAA
>CAZDYX010000378.1:0-3866 GCA_964509775.1 uncultured Desulfobulbia bacterium
TTCCTGTTTCATGCACTGAGAGTCGAATACGTCAACATATAAACTGAACATAGCGGATATTCCCATCGCTCGGTCCGCTCCAATTTTCCATCGATCTTTACCGCCATGCTTGTATTGCGCCGCACAAACGCCATCGCCTCCGCGACCTGTCCGATGATGTCGCCTTCGATCACCTTCAAATCGAGAAACTCAATTTCGTCGTCGCCCTTGAATCGCGCACAACGCACCTTCGACTGTACAAAATATTGCTGCGGATTTCTCCCGAATAGCAGCAGCGCGGCAATGGTCAATTGACCATTGGGCATCAAATTTAACTGACGGAGCGCCTGATCGGCCGGCGTCTGGGGATCGATCTCCCATCGCCGCTCTGTCTTGGCTCGACTCAAGAACCTTCGCACTTTCTCCGCATCAATGTCATCAAGCGTGGCATCCGGCCGCGACGTCTGATCCCACGTCATCCCGCGCGTTGCGAGGTACAACTGGGCAATCTCATTCGCCGACAACACCTGGTTTGTCCTTCCCGATCGTCGCAGCGCGCGGTCAAACGCGGTGACCGGTTTCGTCGAGCTCTCTGCTACCTCCACGAGGATAACAGTTTTGCCTTGCATCTGCTGAGTTGTGACGGCCGGTATGAGTTTCGGCACGGTGTTTTGAGCGATTTTGTTGGAAAGGTCTTCGAGCGTGCCCTTGCCAATCTGAACACCAACAACATTTCCTTTGTCAGAAACACCGATATAGAGGCGACCGCCTTGTGCTGTAGCAAAGGCTGCACAGGTTTGGACGATTTCTTTCCACGCTCCAAGGGATTCCTTAAGTTCGACCGTCGCGCCCTCGGCGGGGATCGTCGTATTCTCAAGCGATAGCTTCATCATGCCGGATTTCTCATCCCCTTACTGAAAAGGCCACTCTCCGCCGCACCAACCTCTTATCGGATAAGATCCGCCAGTTTGCGACGAGTTTCTTGGTGAAACAGAGGGGAAAAAAATAAATCTGTCCCCTTTTTCTTTTGGTGTTTTCCCCATCGAAGCCCAGATCTGCGGCGCTCGCTTTGTCCGACCTCGAAGCCGAGGGTTTTACTTCTGCCGAAGCCCGTCCCCCGTGCTCGCTTTGTCCCATCCCGAAGCCCAAGGCCTTATTGGTTTTTCGAACTTGCTAGGTCATCTCCCGAAGCTAATGCTTTTTTTTCATAAACCCAGGAGACTCGCATAAATAGTTATTCTGCTGCAATGGTCAGTTCAGCTTCAACAGTATCTTCATCGCCCTCGACATCTGAGCCTTCTTCCTGAAAATCACCGACATAGGCAGCCTTTCCAGTGGCTTGCTCTATCAATGCAAGAAGTTGTTTTTGTCGATCTGCCATGAAATCATCAAATCTATCGGTGCTTAGAAACACAGGGGTAATCAGATGGGACTTAATATAGGCGGCGAGCTTTTCTGGGGGAATTGGTGGGGTCGTTGCATCGCCTTTCTGCAATCTATTAAGGTACACAGATGGCGCTGTACCGCCGATGATCCGATTAGTACGGTAGGAAATCGGAGTTTTGTTGATTATGGAATCATACACATCAGGTTTAATATTATTTTTCTTGCACCATTCTTTTGGGAATATGTGATGAATATCGACATTCTCACCAAAAAAAACCGTATGATCGAATTTCTGTCCCGAACGGAAATCCTGAGCCCCTTCCTTCATCAGAAGGGCGTTTACTCCCTTATATGCAGCAGACAAACGCATCCGCATTGTCTTCAATCTATCTGCACGAAACATGGTCTCGCTTACTGTTGAAGGTTCGGGGCCTCCTTGCAACCAAATAGGTACTTCCATGAAATCCCGCGCAATGCGTGTGTCGACCGCTGAACCATACAGCTCACCAAAAACACCGTTCCAGTACCATCTTACCAGCCTAGCCCGATTTGCTTCATGCTCCCAAGCATCGCCAATGTCGGCTAGAATGGCAGCAAGCGGTATGATTTGAGACTGATAGGGGAGATCAAAAATGCGATAGATGTGCAATATATGAAGAAACTTTGCAGCCCGCGCGGAACCTTGCTCTACCGGCGCTTCATATCGCTTATATGCGTTGAGAGGCAGGTTCAACAGAGCTTGGCGATTACCCGTAACTGCTGGCAACTCTTTACCCTTTTTCCCAGACGACTCTGCTGAACGCCGAAGGTCGCGTGTATGAAAAAGCGAAAGGGCCTGAAGAAAATCGGTATTTGAAACATTGGCGATGATCCCAGAATCTAAACCTGCTGGTCGAAGAGTTTCAGCAAAGCGCCGATGCCGCCCTTTTGCTGAGTCATTCCCATACCAATCTTTTCGTAATTCATGGCCTGCCGCAGCAAACATTGCAGTAACAAGCTCAAATGCATCGAGAGGCTTGCCTCCAGTATTCACTTTTTCAAATACGACACACACAGCTTCCTTGGAAGTCGACCGATCTAGTGCAATTACTGGCATTCGGTAATATTTAAAATTCTCCAGAATCTGACGCTTAAAAGTACGGAATTCTTCACGGATACTCTCTTTCTCATCTCCACGCCAATACTTGTCAAAGCCATCTTGCCACTTGTCCCAATCAAAGACTTGGGATACCGGGTACATAAGAGAAGCATATTCCTTTTCGGCCGATGAAAGGTCTAGAATGACTTCACGTCCAAAATCGGTTCGCAAAATGCGATCCTCTGGTATTCCAAAAATTGCATCTTCGCGATCCAGTGAAGGATCAAGCGAATTTCGGATGTCGATATAAAACCAGCGTTTTACTTTCTTTTTTTTAGGCGTAACTGTCTCCACCACCTTTCCGCGTAAGGTAGCCTGATAAGGCGACGTCATGCGTTGCTGTCCGTCAGGTAGTAGGGAATAAGGTGAAGTCTGCTTAGCGGCAGATGGTGTACCTTCAATAGGCCGGGGCTTGAAATTTACCTCCCCCCCACTTTCGAGGGTCATTAAGGCACCAACTGGAAATGCCCTCGAAATTGAAGCAATCAAACTTTTAATACGATCTTCGTCCCAAACCCAACTTCGCTGAAAATCCGGTAATTGAAGTACTCCCCGTTGGCAGTCGTCTAGTAGTTTGTATAGGTCAAAAGGGTTTGTCTGGAATGTTGATCCAGCCATAACTTATTAATCTCCTTGGTGATTTGACACAGTTGGTAAAGTAGCTCCTTCTAAACCACTTGCCAAGTGTGCCGTCCTATTAGGTTCGCCGTCTCGCCCCGTCCGCAATGTTCCGACCCAAAGGCGAAAGCCAGATGTCGCACGAAGCCAATATCCGAGGCGATCCCTTGTCGCCGCCAAAAGGTCATGGCCAGAGCCCATCGAAGCCAATGTCGCCGGAGAAGTTGCTGTCGCCGTTCGTAAGCCGATCAGTCCAAGCCGCCCGAAGCCGATATCGCTACAGATGTTGCAATCGCCCCGTTTGGATAGAAATACGGCGCGCGCAGCTAATTGTTGAGTATCGGAACGGTTGAACACGCCTTGTCGCACGCGACTACTACGAGTCGGTTTCCTCATCAACCACCAGCTCACGTTTCCGTAAGCCCCCATTGTTATCCCGGACGGTCGGTTTTCCCGAGTCCGGTTGGCGACCTTAGCTTTCCCCAATGAGCCTTCCCGACGGAACCGAAGCTTAAGTGCTGACTCACATCCACCCCTTGCTCCGCTGGTTTACTCATGGCTCGACACCTATTATGGCAACCCAGCTCATCTGGCTCTGTGTCCAGGGCTGAGCCACTTTAAATGACCGCTAAGACCGAGAGCCCCTTTGCCCGCTCGAGTAGTTAGCTCGTACGGCGTGACGTCTCGCGCCACGTCAGAGGGCGTTACCCCTCCTTCATCGCTCATACTGGCTCATGCGCCAGAC
>CAZDYX010000379.1:0-3837 GCA_964509775.1 uncultured Desulfobulbia bacterium
CTGTTATCCGCACAGGTCGAAAGATTTTCGAGTTTCTATTCTGACTCCTGAATTCTGACTTCTGAATCAATCAAGCTCGGCAAAGACCTGGACCTCATAGGTCTGCACCGTAAGACCAATGCTTCGCCAGGCATTAGGCGCAAGTCCCGCCTTCTGGCAGAGATGGGAAAGAAAATCCTCGGCCCGGGGTAACTGCTGCCAGACCTGGGGCAAAAAGGTGGCGCTCGCCCCTCCCTGGCTCAAGATAACGCCGTCTTTACCAACCCGCAGTTTGGCGAGCAGGTCCTGGGCATCGCGAAAGGAAAGGGGTTTGGGCTCGGTGAGGACGCTCACCTCGATATCCACCTGTTCCAGTTCCTCCAAGGTAAGGGGCGGGAAACGAGAATCCTGGAAGGCGGCATTGATGGCGTTACGTCTCACCCCATCAACAATGCTTTCCCTGCCAGCAAGGCAACCGATGCAGCCGCGCAGACGGCCAGCCTTGTGGAGGGTCACAAAGGTCCCCTGTTTGGTCCCAAAGACCGGGTCTTTGAGAAATGCGGCCAATGACTTTGCCTCTTCCGGCAACAGTTCCTTGCCTAACCGGGTCATGATGGTCTGTCGGGCAAGGGTGATGAGTGTTTGCCCCTGTTCTTTGCTTAGACTCGGTGACTTTTCTTGCATCGATTCTTCTCCCCAAAAGGCGATTGCTGCATAACCGACTACCTGGGACCGACTGCCCGCGGTGTCGCCACTGTTTGCGTAATGGAGCAGGGCCGGTTGCCAATGATTACGACGGGCGAGCGCAAGCAAAACGAGAATCGGGCCCTTGCCGCAGGCGCTGTTTTCTTTTCCGGAAAGCCCGTCTGAGTCTAACTTGCCGATCAGCTCGATCGTCTCCTTATCTCTCGCCTTCGCCTCCTCATAGGGAAGATAATGGGTAAGATCCGAACTGACCACGAGCAGGGTCTTTTCATCGAGGAGAGGGGCAAGGGCTGACGTGATCCGGCCGACATCCGTAGGCCCGAGGACAACGGGCACCAGTTCGAACTGTTTGAGCGTGTATTGGAGGAAAGGCAGGATCACCTCCACCGCGTGCTCGGTCTGATCCGAGGCCGGATTGCTCCCAAAATCAGGGTGCTGGCGTAAGCGGCCGGCATCATCATGCAACGGCACCCGGCCCAGGGGGGTCTCGTAGCATTGAACGTCACTCACGGCAGCATTGGTGAGCCCCACCCGGTGATCCGGTGCCAGGACAAACACCTTGTTGAACTCGCCTTCCTGAAGGACCAGCGCGCTATGGGCCGCGGTGAGGCCGCTGTATACATAGCCCGCATGGGGGAGGATCAGTGCCCGGAGCGGCCGGCCCGTTGGGATGGTGACGGGAGTCTTTCTTGCCTCGCTGACAAAACCATCTATGACCTTTGTCAGCTCAACAGCGGCAGCCGGATAAAACTGACCGGCCCAGACCGCCTTGCGGATGGATTCGGCGTTGACCGATCCGGGTAGCAGGGCGAGTATTAAGGCCAGAAAAGAGAAAAGCAGTCTGGTCATATGTGTATTCCCCCCGTTTTGTTTTAGACAGCATCTAAAATCACCAAAACCCCGGCATCAGATGATCTTATTATGACCGTTTGGTCTCGGGTCGATTCAGGAGGGCCGCCTTGATGTAGAGTTCCTCAATGGTGTTCAGGGGTTGGAATCGGGTATTCTTCATCATGCTTTGCAGGACCATCACCACGCTGTCCCGTCTTTTCCGATAGACGTTCCCTTGCAGGATCAAAGGCTGGCCCAGGTGGTCGGCCTCCAGGGTTAAAAGTATGGTCCGGCCCGCGGTGAGCAGTTGAAAGAACCTCTTACTTCCAAGGATCTTTATTCGAAAATATTTTTCCGAGAAGTCTTCAAGTAGACAGTCGCATAACTCTTCCTCCTGGCCGATCTGCAGCTTTACCGGGATCTTGGTGGTGATCCGCTTAAAGCGGCGATTATCCAGACAATGAAAGGTGTCAATTATCGGCTCAAGGATAACCAGGTTCCGATCCGCATAAAACCCATGTTTGGGTCGAACCGTCTTTTTGACGATGGTGTCCAGATGGGGCATGCCGCTGGTTCTCGGGGTCGGAGACATGATGATGATGGGATTGCCGCGCCGAAAATCGTTTACCTGCCGTTCTTTTGGCGCGGCATTTCCGGCAGTGCCTTGACCGGCCTCCAGGTCAATCTCTGACCGGGTGACATGGGGAAGGAGGAGGATGAAACTCATGATACGGTCCAGGCAGAGTTTCGCCCCCTTGATATTGAGGTGGATGCCCGTCTTTTCCCGATCGTAGGTGACATCCTGCGCCGAATAGACGATATGTTCGTTGAAACCGTAGGCCAGCACCACCGAATCGATCTTTACTTCCTTCTGAAACCCCGGATAATAGCGGATCCGACTACCGATGGGAAAATGTTCAATCACCCGGACTACCTGGTCAACGGAAAGCCCACGTTCCTGCTCGCCTTCGGCAGGGTTGGAGGCAACAGCCTCCTTTTGACTGAACATCCCGAAAATTTTCATACCAGACCTTGTCCATCCCTCGTTTACGAAGGCAGTAACGATGAATCTTGGTAACTACTCAGGTTGTTTAGACTGTAGTCTGTTAGGACTGTGCAAAGAACGAATCAAGGATACCAACACCTTTTCGGTCTCTAAAAGTTTCGGCCAGTTCAAATGCTCTGAGCTTTGTGTGATCTCGCATGGTTATTCCCCCCATCCACCTAAACACCTACAGACTATCCACCTGAGTAGTTATGAATCTTGCTGCCTATTCATGACCTGACAGGTTGATATCATCCCATCACCGCGATGTCGACCGAGGGCCGGAAGGTGGTGCAGGCGGCCAGGGCCTCGTGGATCAGATGATTCTTAAATGCGGCAAGTAAATTTTTATCAGCCGCATCTCCCTCATCATAGGCGACAAATGCCTGCTGCATAAAGATATAGTCAAAGCGGGGGCCCCATTTTCTCGTCCCGAGCCGGGCCGTGGTGGAACAGTTGTCCACCATGAAGGCCACTCCTTTATAGTGCATGTAGGGATTCAGGGAATCCACCGCCTCGATTACCGACTCGTTACAGACCTCACTCAGGCAATGACCCTTTTCTATAAGGAGATCGATCTGCGCCATCATGGTGGCCACATAGAGTCCAGCGGTAAAGGGATGCACGGGTACCGGGGTCCGCGCCGCCCGCACCTTTTCGCCCACCTTCCACATCCGGGTCCCGTCGATCCTGCCCATGGGAAAACGACCGAACCGGCTGCCGGCCATGACCACGCTTCTGATCTCGTTACCGCTTGCCACCTCATCATAGATCTCGAGCAGGATGTCATAGGCAGGTTTATAGGCACAGGAATACACCTGAGAAAAGACCTCTTTGCCTGCGTCGTCAAGATTGTTATAGACCGCGAGGATCCCATCATGGGATATGGTCTTGCTGATCGGACCGGTTACTACCTCCACCGAGGCCCTGAAGGCATCCTCCTCGTTCATGCCCGCCTCCATAACAAAACGCCGGTAAAGGGCCTCGACTATCCCGTGCACCGCTCCCAGCAGGATGCCCCGCTCGCCGAAGATGTCGCTTCGGTATTCGTGGGTGAGATCGGTGACAAAGGTATAAGGGGCACCAAGGGCCACGGCCCAGCCAATGGCGATATCAGTGGCTCGGCCGTCAATGTCCTGCTCCACGGCAAAGCTGGTATTGATGCCGGCGCCGTTGATCTCCTTTCCCTGTTCATAAAGCCGACGCACCGAGGGTCCCATCCCCTTGGGACAGACACCGATCACATTGATGTTTTTGGGAAAAGCCTTACCGATAGT
>CAZDYX010000380.1:0-2865 GCA_964509775.1 uncultured Desulfobulbia bacterium
AGATAGAAGAGATACGTCGCCTCCCGGACCCCCATGCCGTTGATGGAAGGGGCAACATGGACTATGGAGCTGATGGGGATGAAGAAGAAAAAAAACTGCAAGGGGATATCAAGGGAGAGGCTCTTGGCCAAAAGAAAATTTGCGAGAACAAAAAAAACCTGGGCACAAAGCGACAACACGACCGACCCCAGAAGAATGCCGGTCTTGCCCCGATAAAAATGGATGGCCCCGAAGAGTTCTTGAAACTTCCCGGTAATACCGGTCGGCACGAACGGGATGGAAATCGCGGTTAGTCGGCCCCCGATTTTTCGGCTGAAGATAATGATCACCATCGGTGCCGTGACCGCGGCCATAACCCCCACGCTGTTGATGATTTTTGCGGATTCCATGCCATTGCGAAAAAAAAAGGGTGCTGTTATCCCTATCCCGATCAGGGTCAGGAGACCGAACAGCCGGTCCACCAGCACCGCTCCCACCGAGGCAATACTGCCTTTCCGGTAGATATAATATGCCTTTACGGCCTCGCCTCCCAGGCTGGAGGGCAGGACATTATTAAAGAACAGGGCGATCAGGTTCACGTAATAGGTGAGCACAAGTGACAATCTGGTGTCATGGGCATGGAGAAAACCTTGGAGCCTTCGGGCGATAAAGATGAGACCGATAAAGTATAGAAGCAGGGAAAGGCCGAAAAGGGTCAGATCGGCCCGGGCCAGATGGGAAAATACGGTTGGGATCTGTTCCCTGAAAAGGGCGACGATAATACCCAAGGCCCCGAAACTGACCAAAAAACGTATTCCGGTCATCATCCGTTGACGGCCGGAGGCCTTTTTCCCTTCCTCTGCAATATTCATTCTCCCATAAAACACCATTTCAGGCAGAAGCCGCCACAAATTTTTGGAAAAATGATGGGCTTGTATGCCCACCCTTGCGTAACCATAGAATATGATCTATTTTGCGCATCAGGAAATCATAGGGAATCATGATGAAAGAAATCTCATTTTTACCACATAACATCTCTATAGAGGTGGAGCCCGGGGAGAATCTTCTTAGTGTTGCCGCCGGCGCCGGGGTCTATGTCAACGCCTTTTGCGGCGGCGAGGGGGTGTGCGGAAGGTGCAAGGTCAAGATCGAGCAGGGTGAGGTGGATTCGGACCGGACCATGAAGCTCAAACAAGGGGAGTTTAAGGCCGGATACCGTCTTGCCTGCCGGACCAGGGTATTGTCGGACCTCGTGGTCCGCATTCCCGGTGAGACCCAGGATGACGGCAAGGCCTTGCGGCGCAAGCCCAAAACCACGCGCGCTATTTCCGCCCGCTCCCTTGAAACCCTGGTCGGGACCTGGAATCTCGACCCGCCGGTGGAAAAACGTTTCCTTACCCTAAAGCCCCCTACCGTGGCAGACAACGTCTCTGACCTCAAACGGCTGATGCTCGCCATTGCCAAGAAATGCTCGGATTGCCGGGAGCCGACCTATGATCATCCCCAGTTGTTGAAGGAACTTCCTTTTGTGCTGCGCAAGGCCAACTGGGAGGTGACGGTAATCCTTTTACGGGGTAAAAGGGAAGAGGAGCCGAACCGGATCATAGCCGTGGAACCGGGCAACACCACCGACAAATTCTATGGCCTGGCCGTGGATATCGGCACCACAACGGTCTGCGGGGTCCTTATTGATCTGAACAGCGGCAAGGTCATTGCCGAGGCCTCGGCCTATAATGCCCAGATCGGCTACGGCGAGGACGTGATCTCCCGGATCATCTATTCCCAACGGCCTGGGGGATTAAAGGCCCTGCAGGAAAAAGTGATCTACACCATCAACACGGTGATCGAGACGGTATGCAACAAGGTACGGATCAATCCTAACGACATTACCTATATAATGTCAGCCGGGAACACCACCATGGCGCATCTGCTCCTGGGGCTCGACCCCAAGTTTATCCGGGAATCGCCCTACACCCCCATCTGCAGCCAGTTCCCGCTTACCCGGGCAGCGGAATTGGGGATACATGCCCATCCGTCGGTCCGCCTCTATCTTTATCCCTCGCCGGCAAGTTACGTGGGCGGGGATATTATCTCCGGGGTGCATGCCTGCCAGATGCATAAAAAACCCGAGATCACCCTGTTTATCGATATCGGCACCAATGGTGAGATTGTGGTGGGCAACAAGGACTGGATGGTCTGCGCCGCTTGTTCTGCCGGACCGGCATTCGAGGGCGGGGGGGTTCGGTATGGTATGCGGGCAAGCAACGGCGCCATTGAGAACTTTCATATTCATCCCGAGACCCTGGAACCGATGATCATCACCATAGGTTTTACCAAACCGCGGGGCATCTGCGGCTCCGGGCTGATCAGTATTGTGGCGGAACTTCTTGATGCCGGGGTCATTGATCTGCGGGGTAAATTCAGGCGCGATCTAGATCATCCCCGGATCCGGGAAGGGGTTGACGGATATGAATATGTGGTCGCCTGGGCCAAGGACTCGCTCTTAGGCGAAGACCTTGTCCTCACCGAGGTGGATTTAAACAACCTTATCCGGGCCAAGGGCGCCATGTATGCTGGTTATGTCACCCTGCTCGAATCGGTGGGCATGACATTCGCCGATCTCGATCGGATGGTGAGCGCCGGCAATTTCGGGGCCTACATCGACCTGGAGCCGGCCATCAGCATAGGCATACCGCAGGACATAGACCCGACGCGCTTTTATTATCTCGGCAACGGCTCCCTTCTGGGTTGCCAGATCAGCCTTATCGATCACAAGCGGTTCCGCGAACGGACCGAGGTCTACCGGCTCATGACCCACATGGAGTTAAGTGAAAACCCCCAATTCATGACCCACTATATGGCAGCCCTGTTTTTTCCGCATACGGA
>CAZDYX010000380.1:2875-3822 GCA_964509775.1 uncultured Desulfobulbia bacterium
TCTGTAGGTGTTTAGGTGGATAGGGGGGATAACCATGTGAGATTGCACAAAGCCCAGAGCATTTGAACTGGCCGAAACTTTTAGAGACCGAAAAGGTTTTAGGCCCTTGATTTGTTCTTGCGCAGTCCTAACAGACTACAGTCTAAACAACCTGAGTAGTTACGGTTAGTTAAGGGTGTCCCCATGAAATTTGCAGCAGTATTGTTTGATCTTGACGGCACCCTCTTAAACACCCTTGATGATATTGCCTCAAGCGCCAACCGGGCTCTGGTCCAACACGGCTATCCGCCGCATCCGAAGGATGATTACCGCTTCTTTGTAGGGCAGGGGGTAACCCAGCTCATAATTCGGATATTACCGGCCGATCAACAAGACAACTCGACGTTGATAGAAAGCTGCCTTACGGCATTCCGCGAGGATTACGGCCGGTATTTTCAGGTTATGACCATGCCGTATGCCGGGGTGGCCGAGACCTTGAACGAACTCTCCGATCGCGGTCTTAAGCTTGCCGTGTTATCCAACAAACCGGACGAGATGACCCGCCAGTGCGTGGCCGCGTTTTTTTCTGACCTTCGGTTCGATATCGTTATGGGGCAACAGGAAGGAATTCCCCCCAAACCCGATCCGACTGGCGCCCGGCTGATTACCAAACGTTTGCAAATAGCCCCGGCCCGTTTCCTTTATCTGGGCGATTCTTCCATAGACATGCAGACCGCTGCCGCTGCCAAGATGTTTCCCGTGGGTGCGCTCTGGGGTTTCAGATCCCGGGAGGAACTGCTTAAAAGCGGGGCCCGGGCCTTGATCAATCAGCCCGGGGATCTTCTTTCTTTGCTCTAATAGTCTTAATGTCATTGACTTAAGCCATATAACCCCTCCTAACCTCCCCTTAAAATAAGGGGAGGGACAAAAAACCATCTCGATTTCGATGGGCTGGGGTGTTAGTCCCC
>CAZDYX010000381.1:0-616 GCA_964509775.1 uncultured Desulfobulbia bacterium
TTCAGGGCGGGTTTAAATGTCGAACATTAGGCCACCCGCACAGGTCCAAAAATTTGGTGGAAAAAAAAGAGGTCGGTACCGAATCATGCGGGTTGATTTACGAAAACTTGCGGGTAGGAGGCGTCTTCATACTTCCATCGTTGACGAGATTAAAAATCTTATGATCGAGAAGAATTACTTAATGGATGAGATTGACGATTACTTTGTTGTAATCGATGATGACGTCCTTGAAGGGTATAGAAAAGTACCCGGATCTTTGCTTGAACCTTATTGGGAGGAAGGAGACGAGGACGAAGTCGATGTAACTTGATGACGATGACGGTGACGATGACGAGGACGATGACTAAGCCTTGAAACTCTGACATGGATGACGCCGCTGTTATTTGTGGGTTTGTTTTGCAAGATTCCATGAATGCCGCTGTCTAACGCCTTGATTTCATGGCAAAAAAAGCGTCTCCATATCAGAGGCTCATTTGTTTGAAAATTATAGTCGTCATTAGCCGAATCCCATTCAACAAGTAAGGAGATTCCAGTATGACCGGTCTATCCAAATCCCGCATCCTTTCGCATCGCCAGTGCCCGAAGCGCCTCTGGCTGCACGTCAACCGTCCGGATC
>CAZDYX010000381.1:626-3813 GCA_964509775.1 uncultured Desulfobulbia bacterium
GGCGTCGCGGCCCGCCTTGCCGCTGGCCGCGAGGTCGGCGAGGTGGCGCGGGGACTTTGTCCGGACGGCATCCTGATCGATACCGTGAATCTGCAACAGGCACTCGCCGAGACCGGACAAGCCCTGGCCGGAAAACGCCGACCAATGTTCGAGGCGGCCTTTGCGGCGGACGGAGTGCTCATCCGGGTCGATGTCCTGGAACCGGTACCGGGCGGATATACGCTCTTGGAGGTGAAATCCTCCGCTGAGATCAAGCCCTATTATCTCGAAGACGCGGCAATTCAGCTCTGGGTTGCGGAGCGTGCGGGTCTTCCCGTGAAACGCGTTAAAATCGCCCATGTCGACACCGGGTTCGTCTATCCAGGCAACGACGACTACGACGGCCTTTTCGTCTACGTCAACATCTCCAAGGACGCGTGGGCCTTGGGAAAAGACGTGCCGAAGTGGATCAAGGCGGCCAGAAAGACCCTGGCGGGAAAGGAGCCGAAGACCGAACCGGGCGACGGGGATCCTTTCCTCTGCCCCTTTCTCGGCTATTGCGCACCGGAGGATGAGGAGAGCTTCCCGCCCGAGATCCTGCCGCACAAGGACGGCAAGGCCCTGGCCGCGCAACTGCGGGCTGATGGGTATGAGGACCTGCGCAAGGTGCCGAAAAAATACCTGACCTCCCCCAAACACCTGCGCATCTGGCGGGCCACCAGGAACGGGAAGGCGGAGCTCGTCCCGGAAGCCGGCGAGGAACTCAAGGCCCTCGGGTTTCCGCGCTATTATCTTGACTTTGAAACTATGCAATTTGCAGTGCCGATCTGGGCCGGCACGCGGCCCTATGCGCAGATCCCGTTTCAGTGGTCCTGCCACATCGAAAGAAGAAACGGCAAGATCGAGCACCAGGCCCTCTTGACAGAGGGAAGATCCGACCCGCGCCGCGCCTTTGCCGAATCGCTGCTTAAAACCCTCGGGACCAACGGCCCGGTCCTCGTCTACAGCGCCGGTTTCGAAGGGGGACGGTTGCAGGAGCTGGCAAGGGAGTATCCGGATCTCGCGCCCGCGCTCGATGCGATCCGGAATCGCTTTGTCGATCTCCTGGTCATCGCCCGCGAGCATTATTACCACCGGGACATGCGCGGATCCTGGTCGCTCAAGGCAGTTTTGCCTACCATTGCGCCGGAGCTCGCCTACGACGATCTCGCAATCGTAGGCGGCACCATGGCGCAAGAGGCCTTTGCCGAGCTGCTCCACCCCGAAACAGAGCCGGCTCGCAGCCGCGAACTCCGCCAGGATCTTCTTGCCTACTGCGAGCGGGACACCTGGGCTTTAGTGCGGCTCGCCCATTTCTTTGCAGCCAAAAAGGCCGCAAGCCGACCAATAAGTCCTTGAGTTAATGCCCATCGTTTCTATACAATGGAATAAGTTTCTTCGCTTTGAAGGTGTAGCCCTGCCAAACTGTATAAATTTAAAGGGACAAAAAGATGGACACAACCATTCAAGCAAAAATACCCGACCAATTACTGCATCAGGCCCAGACCGTTATCGATGAGGGATGGATATCGGATTGGAACTCCTTGGTGGTCGAGGCCCTTCGACGTTATATAGAATCGCACCGGTCTCAATTGACAGAGGCCTTTCTCAAGGATGACGTTCGCTGGAGCCTGCATGGGAACGACTGATGTCCCGAACAGAATAGTTGTAGGCGATAAAGTGAGGAAGTCATGGTTTGAACGCACGTTTCCAAGTTTTCAAATCCTGCAATAGAAAGCCATTCGTTTTCCAAGGAAATTTCGTGTTAGCACCCAATAAGTTGAAATTTTCCAGCCACGGCAATGAAATAGTGTTTCGCGAACCGAATAATCTACTATTAACCTAATAGGAGGCGGCATGAATCAGTTAGAAACAGCTATCATCGATGGCATTAAGACCGCACAAAAAGACTATCTAAAAATGACAGGGTGGTGGCTAGGTCACGGGCCGGAGTCTTTTATTATGTGTACGGTTGCCACAAAAGTGGCCACTACAGATGGGTCCTCAGTGTTCATTGAGGCATCGCCGAAGAAAATTCTAAAGGAACGTGATGAAAAACGTAGGGGACGACCGCCTACCAACCTTGATCAACGCTTCGATATCGTGGTTTGGCAAAAAAGCAACAATAACATAAAGGCTATTGTTGAGGTCAAACGGGCTTGGAGTATTACTAGTCTTCGTAGCGACCGTGAAAAAATATTAACCTATATGAATTCTAACAATTTCGTGCGCGCTGGATATATTTTGGCATATTCGGAGGCTAAGGGGGAAAGGCGAGAAACCAATCTCAAAAATCGTTTAACAAAATGGGCTAAGGATTTGTCATGCGTACTTGCTGGTGAATACATTAATTGGGAAGGCGATGGAGAATGGGGATGGGCTGTCAGCCTTTTGCGAGTCAAATAATAGATCGATTGCCTTTGCCCCCGGAGGTAGTGAACGTCAAAAATCCGTGCATCCTTGCAAGCAAGACGGTGGCAATAAGATAGGTTCCGGTCCGCGCTGGACAAAGCCAAGGGGGACAGACGCAGGCTCTGGGGGTTACCTGCCATGAAACCAGGATCGTTAAGTGGAAACATGTGGTCTCTTTTTTTAGGGGACTCCCAGTAAACCAATTAGTTACCGCCGGGGAAGCCAGGAGCGCGGAAGATTGGTCAGTTGTTCAGCTCCACCCTCATCCAATCAAATCCCTATTCCATATCCCCACCGCTGTCGGGCAGAGGAGATTATCAACCGGCGCGAGACGTTCCTCTTCTAGGTCGGTGCAGTATGCGGCCAAAATGAATTTATACCGGCCGCAGTACCCGCGCACCAGGTGATCCTTGATATTGCCGGGCGTGGCGTTCTCCCGCCTGCTCAGGTGGGTGATCCCGACAATCGTCTCCACAATCGGTTGCCCTTCCTGTTCGGCTCTGGAGAGGGAAGTATCCTCATACGTTTCGGAGAAACTCGCCGTGCCTGATTCTAAAAAATCGTTTTTGTGATAGGGATGGCTGTGAAAGGCGCCCAGGAATTCGAGCATCGGGAAAGAGGAAAGGATATCCCGAATCCGTTCCGCGTGGCGAGGTCTTCTTGAGTCACGGATTTCCTGGACAGATCTTTTTTCCCTTTAATTTTCTTGACCGACCAATTTATGACACAAAACGACTTCCATCAAACTGAACCAGTG
>CAZDYX010000382.1:0-3812 GCA_964509775.1 uncultured Desulfobulbia bacterium
AGTTCAAATGCTCTAAGCTTTGTGTGATCTCGCATGGTTGTTCCCCACCCTATCCACCTAAACACCTACAGACTATCCACCTGAGTAGTTACCAAATCTTTTCGTTTAATAGAGAACCCAACCAGGGATCTTGGATCAATTCCGGCCATCTGGGGCTCTTTTTCAAGATTTTTCGCTCCGCCGGAGAGAACTCGAAATCCGCCAACAAATCCGGCCGGTTTCGTGCGGTCTGCATTAGAGACTCAATGAGTCGCCATTCCAGGATGGCAGCATGATCGCCGGACAATAAGACCTCCGGCACTGAAAGGTCACGAAACTCCCGAGGCCGCGTATACTGGGGGTATTTCAACAGACCGGAGCTGAAGGTCTCCCGGCTTGCCGAGGCAGGGCTTCCCCGAACCCTGGGGATAATTCTGGTGATCGAATCGACCAGCACCAGAGAGGCCAATTCTCCCCCGGAAAGAATATAGTCGCCGACGGATATTTCATCTTGAATAAAATTTTGCCGCACCCGTTCATCAATACCTTCATAACGGCCACAGATCAGGACAATATGCCTTTTTTCGGCCAGTTCCTCGGCCACCTTTTGCCGATAGATACGGCCCTTGGGGGAGAGCAAAACAACATGCCCCGAACCGGCTGTTCGGTTGACATGTCCAAGGGTCAGGACAATGGGTTCGGGTTTCATGACCATCCCCTCCCCGCCACCGAAGGGACGATCATCGGTCATGGCATGTTTGTCAGTGGTAAAATCCCGCAGGTTGTGGATATGCACGGCAATCTTTCCTTCCTGCAGCGCCTTGCGGATTATCCCCTCTTCAAGAGAGGATTTCAGCAGGTCAGGAAAGATGGTGAGAATATCAAAGCGCATCCCTGGTTACCGTGAAAATAGAATTCCTTTTCATGATCTGGGGTGATCTCTGATCATGAGCGTTAGTCGTTGATCTCAAGAAGTCCTGGAGGGGTACGAACAACCACCTTCTTGGCCTGGGTATCAATCTGTTCGATAAACTCATCCTGGGTAGGAATTAAAAATTCTTTTCCATGACCTGAAACCACGAAAACATCATGAATACCGGCGGCAAATATCGACTTAATGGTACCGAGCCTCTGTCCCGCGGTGGTAACCACTGCCATGCCTACCATGTCTTGCCAATAAAATTCATCGGGACCAATTTTCGGCAACGACTCCTTCCTGATCCAGACCTCGGATCCCACCAATTCGTTGGCCTGGTTCCGGGACGAAACACCATCGAGAGCGATAATAGCAAGCCTTTCATGGCTTCGAGCCCTGACGATCGGATAACTATATTGTCTCCCGGGAAGGTCAATAAGGAGTAGTTCCTTATAATGAAGAAAATTTTCCGGGCTTTGAGAAAAGGGATAGATCTTTACCTCCCCCTTGATCCCGTGGGCACGGCACACCTTCCCAACCAGGACATAATCGGTACGTAGTGTATGCTCTTCAATCACGATTGTCGGCCGGCCTAAAATTACTCCATGATCTTCAGAATTGCCTGTTTCTGTTCCTTGCCGGCCATGGCCGACAAGAGGGTCCGCATGGCGTGTGCGGTGCGGCCTTGCCGACCGATAACCTTGCCCAGATCCTCCTTGGCCACCTTTAGTTCAACGATGATGGAATTATTGCCGATATCCTCTTTTTCCTGCACATCCACGCTCTCAGGATGATCCACCAGGGATTTCGCAATATAGGAAATCAATTCGTTCATCGCATGTCCCACTATCGGAGACCCTCTTTTGCCATCAGACTGCGGACCGTCTGGGTGGGCAGTGCTCCTTTGGCCAGCCAGACCGCTATTTTCTCTCGGTCAACGGTAAATGCGGCCGGGTCTTTAAAGGGATCATACGTGCCGACAATCTCAATAAAACTGCCATCTCTTCTCGCCTCGGAATTCGCCACCACCACCCGGTAGAAAGGCTTCTTTTTCTTCCCCTGGCGAGCCAACCGTATCTTTACCGCCATATTTCCTCCAACGATATAGTAAATTTTTGTAACTACTTAGGTTGTTTAGACTATTAGTCTGTAGTCTGTTAGGTATTCATAAGGTTGTTTAGTCTGTTAGACTGTAGTCTGTTAGGTATTCAGGCTAAAGTCTGTTAGCAAAAAAAAGATTGGAAATTAAGGGTGCAAAGCAGGTCTCATCTGGTATTTTTCAGTTGCTAATAGACTAAACACCTACAGACTATCCACCTAACCTAACCTGACCTTAACGGGTTAAACCCTTCGGCAGCTTCCGCCGTTTATGGACAGATCCGGGTCCCATGGGACCCACAAGACCCTTATGGGTAATCTTTTTCATCACCTTCAGCATATTGGTGTAACTTTTTATGACATTATTGACATCCTGCACCGAGGTCCCGCTTCCTGCCGCTATCCTTTGACGCCGGGCGGCATTGAGGATAGAATGATTACGCCGTTCCTTGATGGTCATGGACTTGATGATGGCCTCCACGCGCCCCAATTCCTTTTCATCGGGCATCACCGCATTTTTCAACTGTTTAATCCGGTTCATGCCCGGGATCATCCCGATAAGCTGTTCCAGAGGACCAATTTTTTTCACCTGTTGGATTTGATCGAGAAAATCCTCCAGGGTAAAGGTACTTTTCTTAAGCTTCCTGGCTAGATCCTCTGCCTGCTGACGGTCTACAACTGCCTCGGCCTTCTCGATCAGGGTAAGGACATCACCCATGCCTAGTATTCTGGAGGCCATCCGGTCGGGATGAAAGACCTCCAGGGCGTCCAGCGCTTCACCCACACCCACGAACTTGATCGGCTTTTCTGTAACCTTTTTGATGGAGAGAGCGGCCCCGGCCCGGGCATCGCCTTCCATCTTTGTTAAGACAACGCCGGTAATCCCCAGATCCTGGTTGAATTTGTCCGCCACGGTAACCGCGTCCTGGCCAGTCATGGCGTCCGCCACAAAGAGGATTTCGGTCGGATGGACCTTCTCTTTTATTCGCGAAAGCTCATCCATGAGGGTCTCGTTCACATGGAGGCGTCCGGCAGTATCAATGATCAGCGTATCACAATGGGCCTTGGCCGCAGCATCCAGGGCCAAAGAACAAATGGCAACCGGGTCCTGCTGTTCCTGTGACGGGTGTACCGGCACGTTGATCTTCTGACCCAACACCCGCAGTTGTTCGATAGCGGCGGGACGGTACACATCAGCCGGCACCAGGTACGGCCGACGTCCTTTTTCCTTGAGCCGCATGGCCAGCTTGGCAGCCGTGGTGGTCTTACCCGACCCCTGCAGACCCACCAGCATAATGGGCACCGGTTGCCGTCCCCCAAGATTTAACCCCACCGCCTGACGGCCTAACAGGTCCACCATTTCCTGATGGACAATCTTGATCACCTGTTGGCCGGGGGTCAGACTTTCGAGGACCTCATGGCCCACGGCCCGTTGCGCGATAACGGCAAGAAAGTCCTTAACCACCTGATAATGGACGTCCGCCTCCAGGAGGGCCATCCTGACCTCGCTCAAGGCCTCCTGGATATTCTCAGGGGTAAGCTTACCGTATCCCCGGAGCTTACGAAAAATTCCGTCCAGACGTTCGCTTAAACTTTCAAACATGAATAAAGATGGTCTCGTAATAATTAAAAAAGGGGAAATGCCGCTTGGCCATGGCAATCCCTTGTGCCATGTACCAGATTTATGAAATTGCTAAAATTACTTGCATCCAACCAGGTTGTCAAGGAGATAGCTTGATCTCGCAATTATTGTCACCAAAATTGCGACCTGTGCGGATAACAGGTTACAATTGTAACGGGTGTAGCCCTGAAGGGGCGT
>CAZDYX010000383.1:0-3791 GCA_964509775.1 uncultured Desulfobulbia bacterium
ACCCGGAATCCTTACTGTATCAAGGTGTTCCGGAAAAATTTGCGCGAGCCGCGAAAATTTTTGGGGTTAGTAGTACATAGCACCGTTATCTGTTTTCTGAAGTTTTGGAACCCCTGGGCAATCGTGAACACCCTCATGATCCGAAACATCTTCGAGGGCTGGGCCTTGATCATCGTTTCGGCCGGTTCGTCATTCCCGCGAAAGCGGAAATCCGTGCCCTAACTTTTGGATTCCTGCCTCCGCAGGAATGACGTGGATGAGGTGGCCGAAACAACGATCAAGGCCGAGGGCTGCGTCTTTGAGGTGAAGCATATCTCCCCGCCCGATCCCGTTACCGGCCTCCGCACCAGACATCGTTTATATAATGATAGCACAAGAAAAGGGAACGTAAGGGGTAAAATCTGTGGTAAAGCCGCTGAAAATCATTTATTACATAACACGGTCTCGACAACCATTCCTGGTACTTGAATATACTGGCAAGTCTGCCTGGGGGGCATATCTGCGAGATGGCAGGGCCCTGGACTCTTGAGGAAAACGAAATGAAACGGATAGGAATAGTAGTCTTTTTTGTATGCTTGCTGGGGCTGACGGCCTGTGAAGATACCGATATCCAGATCGCTGCTGATGCCGGGCTGGACGTTGTCAAGGCCATAACCTTGTCCGACAGTGAGGTGCAGAGTCTGGCAGCGCAAGCGGCTCGGTATGCGGACGAAAAGAACAAAATTGCCCCGGAGGAATCCCAATACGCCATGAGACTGCGTGGGCTTGTGGGCAAACACCTGCAAACGGAGGGGTCCCGGTTTGATTTTAAGGTCTATGTGGCTCCCGAGATAAACGCCTTCGCCATGGCGGATGGCACCATCCGGATCTACAGCGGGCTTATGGACATGATGGGCGACGAGGAGTTGTTTTTTGTCATTGGTCATGAGATGGGGCATGTGGAGAAAAACCACCTTCGTAAGCAGATGCGCCTTGCCTATGCAGGGAGTGCTGTGCGCAAGGTAATCGCCTCCCAAAACAATGCGGTCGGGGAACTCGCCCGCTCCGAGTTGGGCGGCTTTGTTGAGCAGTTGATGAATGCCCAGTTCTCGCAACAGGAGGAAAAAGAGGCTGACGATTACGGACTTGCCCTCCTGACAAGCAACGGATTCGGCCCAAAGAATGCCGTTTCCGCCTTGCGAAAACTCGCCACTCTAGGCACCGGTCATTCCTTTCTGTCCAGCCATCCCGCCCCAGATAAACGGGCGAACCGTTTGGAGGGTAAACCCGAGAAGTCCGAAGAACGTGGTACTGACAGCCTTCTTGATACGGTACTTACCTATCTCCGCAGCCAGTTTCCCGCCCTCTATGACAAATTGAGCAAACTCTTCACCCTGGCAAAGCAGGAAACTCCAATACGGTAGATGACGTGTACGTTGCGGACAATCGACGGAAGCGTTGAACACTCTTCCGAACCGGAAACTATTCGGAGGATACTTGAACATTTTGTTTGTCTCAAAAAATATTCTCTCCTTGACACTCTGTATTTCCAAATGGTAGCTATGATAAAGGCTGTATTTGGCTGTAAGCCGGTGAGGCCGACTGGGTATTTTCCCTTCATTAAATGGGCCTCCCGAAAGTAAATTCTTATCACCTGCCACCACCCATGAAAAATATCAACGTCCCCCCGCAAGCTTCTTCCAATGATAAAGCCGGTGTCTTTTCTGTTGAAAAGGTTTCGGAAATCGCCCGCCGGGCATTGGGTAAACTTATTGTTGAAAACCGACCGGCTCTGCCCAATTATTATGAAAAATCTTTTTTTAAAATCGCCACGGAAATGGGTGAAACTGAGTTGATTAACCAACTCGTCTCCTCCTTGCCGCCAGGTTCTGCCGCCGTGGGGTTGATGGAAGGATTATCCCTGTCCATTAACAATTTCAATCAAGATTTGCGCCAGTTCCACCAGAGCATAGATTCTTATGATAATGCGATCAGCGACAAACAACAGGACTTACAGCAGATGGTTTCACCTGCTGTGTGGAAAATACTTGAAAAAAGCCTGATCAATCTCCTTGACGCCAATCAGGCGATGAAAAAACAACTGGAGGAAACAGAAACTCGCCTGGAATCCCAGGAGAAACAGGTAACCACGCTACAGCGAAAAACTCGTTGCGACCCGTTGACCAACGCCCTTAATCGTTTGGCCTTGGAGGAGGACCTTAGCGATGAACTCGCCCGTGGCCGACGATACAAACGCTCCTTCGGAATCATCCTCACTGATATTGATTTCTTTAAACAAGTCAACGACACCTACGGGCATTTAATTGGCGATGAAGTGCTGAAACTCTTTGTCCGTGTCATCCGCAAATCCTTGCGCGAGGTGGACACTGTATACCGTTATGGTGGTGAGGAATTTCTTGTTCTTCTGCCGGAAACCGACCTGGAAGGATCGATCGTGGTTGCGGAACGGCTGCGTCAGCATGTCACTTCACAAGTTCTGAAAAACCGGGAGGACCCCTCGATCCAAATCAGGATCACCGCCTCTTTTGGGGTCACCGTATTCCATGAGACCGATCAGAGCCATAACAACCTCATTAAGCGCGCCGATCAAGCCTTGTATCGAGCCAAAGCCAGCGGCCGCAACCGCGTCGAGGTTGGAAGTGTATCCTGAAAAATTCTTCAACTGCTGGAGGCAAGACCCTTGTCGCAATCCGTGAAGAACGAGAACGTCCCCCCACAAGATTCTTCCGATGATAAACCAGGTATCTTTTCTCTTGAAAAGGTTTCGGAAATCGCCCGCCGGGCATTGAGTAAAATCATTGCTGAAAACCTGCCGGCCCTGCCCAATTATTATGAAAAAACCTTTTTAAAAGTAGCTTCGGAAATGGGGGAAACAGAGTTGATCAACCAACTTGTCTCCTCCTTGCCGCCAGGCCTTGCCGCCGTGGCGTTGTTGGAAGGGTTATCCCTCTCCATCAATAACTTTAATCAAGAACTGCACCAGTTTCACCAGGGCATAGATTCTTACGACAATACGATCACCGGCACCCAACAGGATTTACAGCAGATAGTATCACCTGCTGTATGGAAAATACTTGAAAAGAACCTGGTCGATCTTCTTAACGTCAATCAGGCGATGAAAAAGCAACTGAAAGAAACAGAAACACGCCTAGCGTCCCAGGAAAAACAAGTTGCTACCTTGCAGCGAAAAACTCGCTGCGATCCCTTGACTGGCGCCCTTAACCGCCTCGCCATGGAGGAAGACCTTGGCGATGAACTCACCCGCAGCCGACGATACGGACGTCCCTACGGCATCATCATCACGGACATTGACTTCTTCAAACAAGTCAACGACACCTACGGACATTGCATGGGTGATGAAGTGCTGAAACTCTTTGTCCGTGCCATCCGCAAATCCTTACGCGCGGTGGACACGGTATACCGTTATGGCGGCGAGGAATTTCTTGTTCTTCTGCCGGAAACCGACCTAAAAGGCTCGGTGGTGGTTGCGGAACGGCTACGCCAGATTGTTGCTTCACAAGTTCTGAAAAACCGGGAGGATGCCGCGATTCAAATCAGAATCACCGCCTCTTTTGGGGTTACAGTATTCCATGAGACCGACCAGAGCTCCAACGACCTCATCAAGCGCGCCGACCAAGCCTTGTATCGAGCCAAATCCAGCGGCCGCAACCGCGTCGAGGTTAACAGGGTATCCTGAAAAAGGGGAACCACAGATTAGCCTTGTCAGTTCGGGTACGTGGGTGTCGGACACCGAACAGGGCGGCTATTACTCCCTCGGCATTGTTGGCATC
>CAZDYX010000384.1:0-498 GCA_964509775.1 uncultured Desulfobulbia bacterium
CAAGCCAGCAATTTTCTTGAATGTCGAATGTCGAACAGGGAATGTCGAATGTCGAGGGAAGGTGGAAAATTTGACCTTCTTGATAAAACCTGTATCAAAGCTTGATGCGTTGTTAGATGAAAACAACCAATTAATCTCGATTTTTGTAACAAGTATAGGGACCGCCAAACAAAACAAGACTTCATAATTCGACATTCCCTGTTCGATATTCGACATTAAATCAGCATGTTAAGTGGATAAACGGTTTGGTGTAAATGGTTCACTTTTTTGTATTGCACCCGGGGGGGGAAGGAAACAGCGGCTTGATGATTGCCACGCCCCGGATGTCAGGGTCTTTTCCCCTTCTTATGACAGAAGAGACACCGATACTTGGGAGGATGGTTGGGCGACAGGGGATATATCCCTTCCGGATTGTGGCAGGCGTTACATTCCTTTTCCGCCTCTTTTTTATCCATCGGATAAAAACGGGCATGGTTCTGATCATAGGGGAGTTTTGAC
>CAZDYX010000384.1:508-2381 GCA_964509775.1 uncultured Desulfobulbia bacterium
CTTGGGCCCGCTGTTGCCGGCGCTGATGATTTTCCCGTTCCCGCTCCAGAATCTCCCGGGCCGTGTTGTCTGTCGGCGCCATGGACCCGGTAGCGTACGCCCTATCATCTTTCCCCTCGACCCCGGAAGTTGCGGCCGGCGGCCCAGGCTGCTGCGTAGCACCTTGAGCCGATTGTTTCTCTTCTGAGGCGGACTTGTCGCCGGCAATAGCCGCTTTTTTCTCAGGGTCCTTTATCGCCTCGGCAGCTTGGCGTAAGTCATTGGCGACCCGTTCTCGGTCCTCACTACTTTCTTCAGCCCGATTCTCCTGCAGACGGTCGGCAAGGTCCTGCCGGGCCTTGGCCATCTCCCCATTTTTCTGCTGTTCGGCCTTATCCAACTCTTCCTGCTGTTGGATCCGTTCCGAAAGACTTTGGATCTCCTGCCGGGCCACCTCGATATTGCGGGCCGCATCCGTCAGTAGGGGATCAAGCCGCTTTGCCTCCTGAAAATGGGTCACGCCCTTTTTGAGCAGGGACACCGCCCTGCCGGGATCGACGTCGCGCACCTGCGCGCCTGCATAGAAGGCGGAATCGCCGAAATTATAGTGGCTGCGGGCCTTAAAGGCAGGATCTTCATCGGCAAGTGCTGCCTGTTCAAAGGCGGACATCGCCGCCTCGTAATCGCCCTGTTGGTAAAGGGCCGCACCCCGATCAAAAAGGATCTGGGCCGAATCCGGGGCCTTTTCCCGGGCCTGCTCGTAAAATGCCAAGGCCTCGTTGAATTTTCCCTCGGCATAGGCGCGATTGCCGGCAGCGACCAGGCCCCGTGCCGACTCGGCTTTGACAGTCGCAGGCGCAAGCAGGCTGAGTAGCAAGAACAGATAGATACCACGCGTGGTCATAAATTTCGTATAACTACTC
Organism: uncultured Desulfobulbia bacterium; assembly: GCA_964509775.1. GTDB lineage: Bacteria > Desulfobacterota > Desulfobulbia > Desulfobulbales > CAZDYX01 > CAZDYX01. The sequence goes on from CAZDYX010000384.1 coordinate 1,411, forward strand.
AGGAGTCAGAATTCAGGAGTCAGAATTCAGAATGCTACGTGAATACGCCTCCAGTAGTCTGCTGATCTCTTCCAGCAACTGGTTCAACTCGAAAACATCCCCGTATTCAAGATCCTTTGCAAGAATCAGACAGTATCGGCATTACCAGCAAGTCTTTAAATGTCGTCACCGGCTTCCTCATTCTGACTCCTGAATTCTGAATTCTGAGTAGTTTCAATTTCGTTACCATTTTCCCCCAGCCGCCGGGATCAGGGCCTCGCCGCCCAAGAGCAGCAGGCCGAGGGCCACGAAGATCTGGAACTTCTCCTCATAGCGGTGCAGGGTCTGGGAATCGATCTCCTGTTTTGGCGCGCTCGCGATGAGATCTTGATATACCCGGCCAAGATCGATGGTCCCAGTGGCCACCGGAAGGTAACGGCCGCCCGGGGTGGCATCGGCCATCCGCCGCAGGGTCTCGGCATCGAGCCTGGTCCAGACCTCCTGGCCCTGATATTTAAGAAAGGTCTTGTTGCCCTGTTGATCGATGACCGGGATCCGTTGCCCCTCCTTCTCATCCCCAAGGCCGACGATGATCATCCGGACACCCTTCTCCCCTGCTGCCTTTGCTGCCTCGACCGGGAAACTCTCGTGGTCCTCGCCGTCCGTGATGAGGACGATGTCCCGGTACTGCCGCTGTTCGTGACCAAACACCTGGTCCACGACCGTACGTATTGCATCGCCGATCATGGTGCCGCCCCGGCTGATGCCGGCCACCGAGATATCCTCGATCATGGTGCGGAAAAAGCCGTAGTCGAGGGTCAAGGGGCACTTGACCGCGACACTGCCGGCAAAGGCGACCAGTGCCACCCGGTCGCCCCGGAGCTGCTCCACCGCATCAAGGATGGCAATCTTTGCCCGTTCAAGCCGGTTGGGCGCCAGATCCTCGGCCAGCATGCTCTTTGACACATCAAGGACAAAGACTACGTCCCGGC
>CAZDYX010000384.1:2414-3775 GCA_964509775.1 uncultured Desulfobulbia bacterium
TTTTTAAAACCATACCCATAGATCGCGACCAAGATGGGAAAGGCCCAAAGGAGATGGAGCATCCGGATATCAAGAAAACGGGCATCGCTCACGGCGCCCTCCTAAACCTGGTGTTTGCCAGAACCAGCTCCAGGCCGAGCAGGACAAGGGCAGACAGGACAAAGGGCGCATAATACTCCTGGTAATCCATATATCGAACGCTCTCCACCTCACTCTTTTCCAGACGATCGATCTCCCCATAGATGGCACGCAGGGCCTCGCCGTCCTCGGCCAGCCGGAAGAGGCCGCCCGTGGTCTCGGCAAGGGCCGCAAGGGTCTTTACATCCACACCCCGGACAGGGATCGCGACCCGCAGGCCAAAGATGGTCCGGACCTGCCGACCCTCACCCCCTACGCCGACGGCATAGATCTTTATGCCCCATTCCTTGGCCAGGGCCGCCGCCTCCTGCGGCGTATACCTGCCGGTATTGTTCTCGCCGTCCGTGAGCAGGATGATGATCTTGCTCTTGAGCTCATAGACCGCGCCAATAGCCCCCTTCTGCCGGGAGAGCGTCTCCTCCGCGGTATGGAGCCGGGCAGCGGCCAGAGCCACGGCATCGCCGATGGCGGTGCCGTCCTCATCCCGTTGGTCCACGACCTGAACCGCGGCTAAAAAACCGGGCAGGGTGTCGTGGGCCAGGGTAAGCGGGCAGGCCGTATCGGCATAACGGGCAAAGGTGATCATGCCGATAAGATCATCGGGCCTGCCGGCCAGTTCCTTCCCATTGCCGTTCACAAATTGCGCAAATACCTGTTTGACCACCTCAAGGCGGTTAAACTCGCGGCTGGAAAAAGCCATTTCCGTGCCCATGCTGCCCGACCGGTCCACCACCATCTCGACGGCAATCCCCTTGCTTACGTCATAGACCTTTTCCATGCCCTTCTGCGGCCGAGCCAAGGCGATAACGATGAGCACCAGGCCAAAGATCCGGAGCGCCAGCGGCACCTGCCGCAGCCTCTGACGCCCCGAGGAACCTGCCGCCGCCACCAGGCGGATATCGGAAAACCGGATGGTCCCCTCGCGCTGTTGCCGAAGCCGCACATAAAGCAATACCGGGATAAACAAAAGGGCGAGCAATGCCCACGGAGAGGCCAAGTGCATGTTTTCTCGGGTTACGCCCCCTTTAATGAACCGCCTACTCTACCCGATGCCGAGAAGTCCATGCCAGCCTTGCAGACCTTGATCAGGTTGGTTAAAGAGGAACTGCTCGAAAGAAAAGCGAAGGGAAAGGCCTTCCTGGGATTTACGTTGGAATAGCAAGGCTCATCGCGGATTAGTGGGAAACTACCTTGAGATACGTCCAACTTTTTGGAATTGGTGC
>CAZDYX010000385.1:0-3773 GCA_964509775.1 uncultured Desulfobulbia bacterium
ATTGACCTTGCGACGACGCTCGGAATCAGTGGCGATAAAGATGCTACGCAGCAAAAAGGCATCTTCCAGATACCCAAGGTAATTGTGCAAGGTATCTTTGCCCACGGCAATGCCCTGTGACTTGAGGTCACTGTGAAACCTGTTAATACTGAACATGCCTGCAGCGTTACCCAATAACTGACGCACCATCCAACGCAGCGCCAGTGGGTGAGATACGGCATGACGCTCAATCACATCACGCAGCAAGACCACATCCACATAGCCCCGTAACAGTTCAACACGGTTGCGAACATCCAGGCCCAAGGCCTCCGGGAAACCGCCTTGGACCAGATAGTTAAGCAGATCTTTATCCAGCGACGAGCATTGTGCTTTGGTCAACTGTTGCGGCGCCTCTTGTGGTTCGCGCCCGGCGTGACGTAAACATTCGCGAAAGCTAAAGGGATATATCAGCGCTTCCATCGCCCGGCCGCGCATGCTGGTGGCGACTTCGCGGGACAGCATGCGAGCTGAGGAGCCCGACAGGAATAGGTCGATTTTTTCGCTATCCAGCAAGCGGCGCGCGAAAACTTCCCAGCCCGGTACGACCTGGATTTCATCTAGGAAAAAAGTGGCACGCTGTTGGTCTCGCCATTCCGGATGGAGGCGGTAGTACTCTTCCACCAGCAAATCGAGGTCGTTAGCCTGCATCCCGGCCAGGCGCTCGTCTTCGAAGCTAAAATAAACCAAGCCGCCCCGCCCCGCGCCTTCTCTGAGCCGGTCTGCGAGAATCTGCCAAAGCAAAGTGGTTTTGCCGGCACGTCGCATGCCAATCACAGCAGTCGCCTTACCTGGCACCGCTGGCAGCCAAACATCGCGACGGGTGAAACTCGGTACAGGCGTGGCCAGAGCGTCCACGATTTTTTGTCGAATTATTTGTCGATATTGCTTGTCCATGGATGACATTTTATTAATAGTTTATCCTTTCAGCAAGGACAAACTATGACGTCCTGCTTTTCTTTATGGTAGCTATGCCCAGGTTCAGCGAGGATTTCCTTGAGCCGAAAAGCGGACAACGAATTTGGGGTGATTTTGGGCCTTTTTCGACGCCCTAGGTTCGTACCAGGTTAAGCAGATTCGTAGTAGCCTTATCTTACGATATGGATTAAAGCTCGAAGAGTAATAAATGCAAGCAAAATACGAAATGATCATTCATTGTGGAGTATGCTGGTCAATGCCATTGACTTAAGCCTTATAACCCCTCCTAACCTCCCCTTAAATTAAGGGGAGGGACAAGGCCTCATCTCGATTAAGATGGGCTGAGGTGTTAATCCCCCCTCTTAAGTTAAGAGGGGGTTAGGGGGAGTTATCTTAAGTCAATGACATTGGGCCACCACTGGCAGAAGTTTTTCCCGCCTGGGGTCGGGCGGTTCTTTGAGTTCCATCAGAGTGACCGCGTTGTCGCCAAGCTCGATCCGCAGGCTGTCCGCCGGCGGCTGGAGCTTGGTGCTCACCCTGATCTTCTTTGTTGTCTCGGTCCTGCCGGCCGGGGCCTTTTCGCGGGCTCGGGAGAATGGGGGGAGCTATCCGGGCGATTTTGCGCACCCAAACCATTCTTTCCTTGACGTCCTGATTTTCTTCATGGTAGCTATGCCCATAGGCTCCTTGGGCCTGTTTTTGATCGGGAGCCGGCGGGATTAACACGTATTTTTCCTTTCTGACCTCGGCCTTCTCGAAAACAAATTTTTATCACCTACTGGATCAGGATGAACAATAGAATATTGGAAGAAATATGTACGAGGACTAAATATGAAAAGACTTACACTTTGTATGGTTATGCTTTCTTTGCTCCTTTCCTCCTGCGGCGGTGGAGGCAATGAGTCGACGATCAGGGTCGGAGTGGTTGCAGAGCTTACCGGCGACATCCCGGCCGTGGGCGCATCCTGTAGGAACGCTGCGGAAATGGCGGTTCAGGAGGTGAATGCTGCCGGCGGGCTGGACATTGCCGGGGAAAAATATAAGATTGAACTCTTTATCGAGGATGACTCCGGCAAGGCCGAACAGTCGGTGGCTGCCGTGCAAAAGCTTATCACCCGGCAGAAGGTGGTGGCAATTATTGGGCCGAACGCAAGCCGTGATGCCATCCCGGCCTCAGAAATCGCGGAAGGGGCAAAAACCGTCCTTATCAGCCCCTGGTCCACCAATCCCAAAACCACCCTGGACGCAAAGTCCGGCGCGCCGAAAAAATATGTTTTTCGCGCTGCCTTTATCGACCCCTTTCAGGGCCGGGTGGTGGCACGGTTTGCCATGGATAACCTGAGGGCCAAACGGGCGGCCGTTCTTTACGATGTCGCCTCTGACTATAACAAGGGCATTGCCGAGTTTTTCAAAGAGACCTTTGTCGCCGGCAAGGGAGAAATCGTGGCCTTTGAGACCTATACCACGGGCGACAAGGATTTTTCGGCTCAGTTGACCAAAATCAAGGACGCCAATCCGGAAATGATCTTTTTGCCCAATTACTACAGTGAGGTACCTTTGCAGATCCAGCAGGCCAAGCGTCTGGGTATCAATGTCCCGTTTGTGGGGAGTGATTCGTGGGGGAGTGCGGAGCTTATGAAGCTCTGTGCCGGCGACTGTGACGGATATTATTTTACCACCCATTACGCCGCAGATAATGCCACGGCCGTGGCCAAAAGGTTTATCGCCGACTTTCAGGCAAAATATGTCGGCACGCCGGACGATGTGGCGGCCCTGACCTATGATTCGTTTGGTCTTCTGTGGCAGGCGCTAAAAAATGCGGGGAAGGTGGACCGGCAGGCGGTACGCGATGCCCTGGCCAAGATCCCGGACTATGAAGGAGTCACTGGGAATATGCGATTTATGGAGGGCTCCGGAGATCCGATTAAGAGTGCGGTGGTCCTCCAGATTAAGGACGGCAAGTTCGTCTGGTTTGCCAATGCCAATCCATAACGTAATCGTTGCTCCCCCGAAATAAGGCGATAAGCAGCTTGAGGAAGAGGAGGAGCATTGAGAAATTCTCTTGCCAAGGCGCGAGTCTTCTCGTGAGACACATCTTTACATTTCCAGAGGAGATGACGATGAAAAAAGAACCCCGGCCGTTGTTTGCAGTTGCATCTCGCCCCGCCTCGCCCCGCCTCCTTGCCCTGGCGTCGTTACTCGTTTCGGTCGTGGCAATGGGCGCTTTTCTCGTTTTAGGTGCCCTGCTTTGGCCGGGCCCGGCCCTTGCCGGCGCAAGTACCTTGCCGGAGGAGCTCCGGCCGGGCAATACGCCCAACTCCTGGCAGCAGGTAGAGGAACTCATCGCTGAGCAGAAATTCGAGGCCGCGGCCGCGGAAGGCGAAAAGATCCTCCAGGCCGCCATCATTGCCAAGGACCCCGAAAACTGGACCAAGGCCCTGATCAAGACCGTGCAGCTCCGGATCGCCCTTCATGGCTACGAGACCGCGGTCCGTTTTCTCCGCACCCAGCCCTGGCCGGAGCCGGCGCTCAACCGCGTGCTGCTCGAACTCTTCTATGCTCACTCCCTGGTGGAGTATTTCGGTGCCTACTCCTTTGAGATCAACCAGCGGGAAAAGGTGGAAAGCAAGGAAGAGGTCGATCTCAAGGCCTGGACCCGGGAGGAGATCTTTGCCGCCGCCGGGCACGCCTATCAAGGTGTCTTTGCCCAGCGCGAGACCCTTGGCCAGGAGCCGGCTAATCGCCTGAAAGAATATATCCAGCCCAATACCTATCCTCCCGGGGTGCGGCCGAGCCTGCGCGACAGCGTCACCTATCTC
>CAZDYX010000386.1:0-1067 GCA_964509775.1 uncultured Desulfobulbia bacterium
GGGCACGCTTACGGATAAAAATGGTGGGCCTGTGCCTAATGGAAACTACGACATCGAATTCAAGATCTATGATGCCGCCGCTCCGAGTGGGAATTTGCTATGGTCGGAGAAATGGGATGCCGGGTCGGCAAGCTCGATTTCAGTCGTTGATGGAATTTTTAATGTGATGCTCGGATCTCGTAATCCCCTACCGGCAGCTTTCTTCGCGGAGCATCCGGTGACCTATCTCGGCATCAAGGTCGGATCAGACTCCGAGATGACGCCTCGGCAGCAGATTACGAGCGTGGGGTATGCGTTCACGGCGGGGAATGGTGTTCCGAAAGGCGGGGTTATCATGTGGAGCGGGGCGGTTGATCAGATTCCGGCAGGGTGGGCGTTGTGTGATGGGGCGAATGGCACGCCGAATTTAAAGGACAGGTTTGTTGTGGGGGCAGGAAATCTTTATGCAATTGGAGTTTCCGGGGGAAGCGCGACAAAAAATATAGTACATAAACATACTTATTCCGGCACGACTTCTACTGTCACTTGCGGCGACCACAAAGGCTCTTCAGATTATCAAGTTTGCAATAGCCACAACCACACTTATTCTGGAACAACGGATGACGGAGGTCCTGCCGCCCTGGATATAATGCCCCCCTATTATGCATTAGCATATATAATGAAGCAATAGGAAGAAAACGTGGATTTGATGGAGATCACATATGGGTAAACCCATGTTCCATATGTCGCTAATGCTTTGCTTGCTGATGGCGGCTACAAGCGTTTCTGCCGACACGTCGATCATCAACGAATACGATGCCAACGGTAATCTCGTTACCGGTGACGGGCGGTATTACGAATACAACGACGCCAACAAACTCGTCAAGGTCAGGCAAGGGGATCAGGCCGGGCCGGTTATCGCCGAATATTTTTACGACTATTCCGGCCAGCGGGTCAAGAAGATCGAAAATGGCGTGGTCACGTACTACGTCGGCAAGCATTTCGAAAAGCAGGTCGGCGGGACGAATGAAGGCAACACGAACTATTATTTCGGCGATGGCGGCGAAAGGGTAGCCAAGAAAGATCCG
>CAZDYX010000386.1:1077-3764 GCA_964509775.1 uncultured Desulfobulbia bacterium
GTTCAGGCATTTCACCCAGGCGGACATGGCCGAGCCGGATTTCGCCGATCCGCAGGATTTGAACCGGTATTCGTATGTCGGGAACAATCCATTGAGCTATGTGGACCCGGATGGGTTTAAGAAAAAAAAGAAAAAGCATCTTTCCAAAAGAGAGCAACGGGCAAAATCGCTTGGATTAAATCCCGACAAAGACAAGTATAAAGTCGGCAAGATGTCGGATAGAGAATACAAGGCTGCGCTTGCAAAGCACGAGGCGGCAAGCAAATCCAAGAACTCGACGGCAAGCAGTGGGCAAAGTGGGTCAAAATATAGTCTGGCTATAAATGGGGCACAATTTGAAGGATATTGTACTAGACAAGGAGGCACTCCTTCGAATTCAAGAAATAACAAAAACTACATTAACATACTAGATGATAACGATAAGGAAGCTCTTGATTTTGTAGCTGAAAACATCCCTGTGTTGGGAGATTTTTATTCAGCATTTAAAGCGGGATATAAACTCGGGGCTGCTATGGACGGTAAAGGCTCGTATATGGATAGTTTTGAAGAGTTGCCGGTCATCGGAGGTGGATTTAAGTCAACTAGAATGATTACAGAAAATTCTGCTTATCTTTTAACTAATGGAAAAATTGGACAACAATATTCACTTCATGAATATTATGATGCAAATCCTTTGACCTCATTCATTTCTAAATCAACCGAATATTTGTCTTATTATAATTTGGTAGGGAAATGATGGAAACGCGAATATCACGGTTTCTTAAGAACATCATGAGTTCCAACCCGTCTGAGAAGGTAAGTGTCGCCATCAATCTGAAAAGTCATGCGATACCCTCCGGTAATCCTTGCTTCCCAAATGAATTGACGGCCTTCCATTTTCTTGATCCGGAGCGAGGGATGTTGCGGGTTATCCAGCAGGCGCACGATCTGTTCATCTATCTGCTTTTGAATATTCTCGGGAAGCCCCTGGTAATCCCTTTTAAAGGGTTTCGTGAAGGCAACCTTCATTTCTTCTTCAGGGAACTGAGGGCGTCTGCGGCCTTTGAGAACGGCCCCTCAATTTCACCTTTCGCTATGGCCTCATCCGCCTCTTTTTCCCGCTCCTGCCAATCCTTGGTCCAGAACCATTCCTGGTCCTTGGCAACCAGTTTCTTGGGGATGAGGACAATAGTGTTGTCTTGTACGCGGGTGTCGAGGAAGTCGCCGACCTCCAGGTTGAGGGAACTAAAAACTTCTTTTGGTATTGTGATCTGATGCTTCGGACCAATCTTTACAGCGGGCATACATTTACCTCCTTACTTTCTTACTCTAAGTATTCCACGGCACCGGAGAAAATGCAATCTCCCAGGGGTGGCGCATGAATAACATTTCGACCGGATTCAGAGTACTCAAGCTTTTCATCGTCGCGCTGTTCTTCCCCGTCTTCGCCGCCTCCCTCTCCCATGCCGCGGACAACAAAATCTGGAACGCCTATCAAACCCCGCTCTTCTCAGGCAGTTACAACCATGCCTACAAAATCGACCTGCCGCCCGGAATCCATGGCCTGACCCCCAATCCTGTACTTTCATACAACAGCTTTCTGGCAAAGAACGCGGCGGGATGGGTAGGGGCAGGCTGGGAAATCCCCTTGAGCTTTATCCAACGGGACATCGCGGGCACTCTTCAGAACACCTCCGACGACACCTTTGATCTGATCCTCCAGGGCGCAAAGCACGACCTCGTCTATGTAGCCTCCGACAGCCGTTACCACACCCAAATCGAGACCTATCTGAAGGTCGAGAAAAAGACCGGCGCTCCGAATGAGGCAGGCGATTATTGGCTGGTCACGGATGCGGAGGGGACTGAGTACCGGTTCGGCTATAACCTCGATTCCGAGAACATGATCAATACGAGCGACACAGCAGTGACTCCATACGTCTGGCGCTGGGGCCTCGACCGGATCAAGGACAGCAACGGCAACTGCATATACTTTACGTATGCCGAGAACCCGACCCCCAATGACAAGGGCGCCGTCTATCTGAGCAGGATCGAATATAACACCGACAAGAAACGGGTGGTGGAATTTATCCTTGAGGACTCCGACCGGCCGGATTTGTCTTTGGTCATCGATCAAGGGTCCGAGATCCAGGAAGCCCGTCGGCTGGGCGAGATACGGGTATCGGTCAATGGTCAGCTCGCGAAGAGGTTCAAGCTTGAATATGTCCTCAACCAGGCAGCGAACGCCTCGCTTCTCGCCTCGGTAACCAAATACGGTACAGACGGCAGCACCTCCCTGCCGCCGGAAAAGTACGAATACACCCCTTATGACGACGGGGTAAAGACCGACCTTTTGACCAAGATCACCGGCACGTTGGGCGATATCAACACCATCAATTACAGCACCTCTGCCTCATTCCCTGATACCTCCTTGCCGGAGAACTACTGGGTTGTTACCTCCATAACTCTGGACAACGGCATGACCGGGCCGCAGGCGCGTTCTTCCGCCGCAACCCTTTATTATGAAAAAGGCGCTTACGATTCCGCTTCCCAGGAATTCCGGGGCTTCGGCAAGGTAACGGAAACGAGACCCGACGGATCAAAGGCGATCCATACCTTTCTTCAGGATGACGCGAAAAAGGGCAGGCAGCAGGATTCAACGCTCACGGATGCCCAGGGCGCGCCCTATCTTGCCGCCGTTAATCTGTGGA
>CAZDYX010000387.1:0-3762 GCA_964509775.1 uncultured Desulfobulbia bacterium
GGGGGGATCCCGGGTATTTTGCACCCACGGCAACGAGGTGGACGCCTGGAACTATGTCCGCTATGAAGACCTTGCTAAGGCGACACGGCGGCTCAACGCCGGCCGTTCACTCAAATCCAACGAATGGGAACCCAATGCCGGCACCAAGATGGTCAAGGACCTCATGAACGAGGTGAAACCGCTTTACCCCTGGATCGACCTGCTGAAACCGGAGATGAAGGCCGCAATGGGAGTGCTGCTGGCCCTCGATCCTGGCCAGTTCGACGCGGAGGTTATGGCCTGGAGTTTATGAACATTTTTCAACAACCACTTTCGGAGGGAGGGGAAATCATGCCAGGTCTGGACCAATTCGACACGATTCTCAGTTTTGCCTCGATCATGCTCCTGTATTGCATCATCGTCACCGCAGTCGTGCAGATCATGACTTCTGCCGTGAACCTGCGGGGCTGGGTGCTCAAGCACGGGGTGAAGCATATCCTGCAAAAGATCGCCCCCGCCCTCAAAACAAACGATGCCCGCAAGCTCGCCGATCACCTCCTCCAAGACCCGACGGTCTCGCACCAGTTTTTCGGTCGTACGGCCGTGGCCATCAGACAAGACGAACTGGTCCGCCTGTTGACGCTCTTCTCTGCCAGTAAGGACGCCTCGCAGGATTCCGTCTTGAAGACACTCAAAGAGACTGTAGTTGCCGTCCAGGACCTGCCCGCCAAGGTGGGGGAGTGGTTCGATACGATGATGGATCGTACCTCCGAACTCTTCGTCTCCTGGACGCAGCTCCTCACCATTCTTGTCTCACTGGTGCTTGTGGTCGGATGGCAGATCGACGCCATTCACATTTACAACACCCTCAGCCAGAATAAGGAGCTTCGGCGCACCTTTGTAGAGCGTTCGGAGCAGATCCTGGTCTCGCCGGCGGTCCAGGCCGCAGTGGGGGCGACAAACAGCGGCAGCGCCGATACCGAGGAGCTTCGCCGATTGGTGCAGGAGGCCAAGGCCTCCCTTGCCACCGAGAGTGGGGTGTTCCCGACCGCAAGTCCGATCATTGAACGACGCTGGTCGTTCGGAATCTTTCTTGCCTGGATCCTCTTAAGCCTCGGCGCGCCGTTCTGGTTCAACCTGCTCCGCAACTTCATGAGCCTCCGGCCAGCCCTGGCGGATAAGGTCGCAAAGGCGGGCCAGTCCGGAGCCGGCCAGGGTATAAACCCGGGAACGTGACAAAATTGTAGACCTCGCAAAAAGTCGCTCCACCAACACGACCAAAATGAAGAATCCAGAAGTCAGAATTCAGGAGTCAGGAGGGGAAAGGAAGCGGAAAAAAGATTCGACGCAGTCAGCGTATCGCGCCCCGCCGGTCGCCTCACCGAGGCCGAGGAGCTGTTCGGGAAGGCCGAGGCCATGCAGCAGGAGCGCCAGCCCCAGTACCCCTTTCTCTACTCTCTGCAGGGCTATCGATACTGCAATCTGTTTCTCGATCTCGACCGGCCGACCGAGGCCAGGGAGCGAGCTCTGAAGGCTATTGAGATTGCTATACGAAACAATTGGCTCCTCAACATCGGCCTGGACCACCTCACCCTGGGCCGGGCCTGCCTTCGGCTGGGCGACCTGGTCAATGCCGCCACCCACCTGGACCAGGCCGTGGGCTTCCTACGCAAGGCAGGAAACCAGGATCATCTCCAGCGCGGCCTCTTGGCCCGGGCCGCGTTTCTTCGGGAGCAGGGGCAATTCGACGCCGCCCGCCGCGACCTTGACGAGGCCATGGAACTTGCCGAGCGGTGACATCTTTTGTTTTATTACATAAAATGCACCAATCATCCATGATTTTGTTACATTAATACTTAAAATCATGTTATAGAATACAACATGTTCATCCGCAACATAGCGAAATTCCTTCGTGAGTGGAAGGAGAGGCAAAACAGAAAGCCCCTGGTCATCAGAGGAGCCCGTCAGGTGGGAAAGACCTCGGCCGTGCAAGTGTTCGGCAAGGAGTCCTTCGAAACCTATATCCCCATCAATCTTGAAATCCAGGGCCATGCAGATCTGTTTTCCCGGATGCTTCCGATCCGGGAGCTGCTCCGAATCATCGAGCTCCAATTCAACAAAAAAATCACGCCCGGTTCCACCCTGATCTTCATCGACGAGGTGCAAAACTCGGTTGTAGCCATGAGCCAACTCCGATATTTTTATGAAGAGATGCCCGATCTGCACGTGATTGCCGCCGGCTCCCTCCTTGAGGTCAAGATAAGGACCGAGGGCTTTTCCTTCCCGGTCGGCCGCGTGGAATACTGCTACCTTCGTCCCGTCGCCTTTGATGAATTTTTGGCCGCCCTTCAGGAAACAGAGGCATTGGGCTATCTCCGGTCAGTCACTCCGGATGCCGTGATCCCGATGGAGATCCACGCCCTCATGACTAAAAAGTTTCAGGAGTATCTGCTGGTCGGCGGCATGCCTGAAGCGGTGGCGCGGTATGTGGAGACGCGTTCCTTCATCGATATCGACTCGGTCTATGAATCCATCCTCACCGGCTTTATGGATGACGTCGCCAAATATGCCGGGGTGGCCAGAACGAAATATATCCAGCATGTGATTGAACATAGCGCAAGGTACATCGGCCTGCCGGTCAAGTACGAGAGATTTGGGGAATCTAATTTCCGGAGCAGGGAGATGAGTGAGGCCTTCGATGTGCTAGAAAAGGCTATGGTCATCAGCAGGGTGCACGCCTCGGCATCAAGGCAGCTTCCGCTCATGGCCAACCTCAGGAAGGCCCCGAAGCTTCTCCATCTCGATATCGGGCTGGTCAATTATCAGTTGGGGATACGCTCCGAAATCGCAGGTATCGCTGATATCAACGCCGTCTATCAAGGCCAGGTGGGTGAACAGATTGTCGGCCAGACCCTGTTGTCGCTGCATACGAGGAAGGCGGTCAAGCTGCACTACTGGTACCGCGAGCAGAAGGGTGCAACCTCGGAGATCGATTATCTGGTCAATTTCGGTAACAGGCTTTTTCCGGTTGAAGTCAAGTCCGGCAAGACCGGCACCCTGAAATCATTGCATAACTTCATGGATGAAGGCACAAAAGGGTTTGCGGTCAGAATATTTTCCGGCCGGATGGCGAGGGAGCGGATCTCGACACCGGGGAAAAAGCAATTCACGCTTTTGTCCGTGCCGTTCTATCTGCTGTTTCGGTTGGAGGAATTGGCTGGTGCGATATGAATGATGCCGTTTCGTGCTCTCCGAGCTTTTTCTGGCAAATCGTTCACCCCGCTGGATCGCCTGGGACACAATGAAACTATAGAAAAAAAGGGGAGACATTGAGCACGACATTGAAAAAGATCGAGACCCCTTTCGGGGAGTACGAGCCGCGAATTCCGACCAGCGGCGAGCTTGAGCGCGCCGCAGCGATAATGGGAGACGCGGTGGAGGCAATCGCCCGAGTAAACCATGACCAGTGGGCAGCGGGGAGAATTGCCCAGGGCTGGCGATACGGGGCAGAGCGTGATGATGTGAGGAAGCTGCACCCGGATCTTATTCCGTTCGAGCACCTCACGGAAGCGGAAGAAAGATTCGACGTGGAGGGAGCCAAGGCGATCGTTGCCGAACTGATCAGGCTTGGAATACTTCGGCAATGACCGGTTCCTATAATAAACTAAAGAGGGTGAAAGCCGAGGTACATTGATTATCGCAATTCCCCGGATACAATTGGATTCCGGCCTCCGCCGAAATGACGGAACATGCGTTTTCCGGAGTTTTGCAAGAGGCTCAGAA
>CAZDYX010000388.1:0-3758 GCA_964509775.1 uncultured Desulfobulbia bacterium
TTAGCAACTGAAAAATACCAGATGAGGCACGCTTTGCACCCTTATTTCCGAGCGTATTTAGTTAACAGACTTTAGCCTGAATACCTAACAGGCCTGAATAGTTAACTTTTTTACCTAACAGACTACAGTCTAATAGTCTAAAAAACCTAAGTAGTTACGGAAGAAGGAGGATAACTCACCATGCAAGACTTGAAGAAAATGTACACCACCATCCTGGGCGATCATTTCCCCATGGAGTTGAAGATCTCCTATGGCGAACAGACCCTGATCTATCGGAAAAAGACCTGGAAGATCAGGCAGGATGACGGCTCGGTCGAGGAACGGGGGATCCGTTACGGCGAAAATCCCGATCAGGAGGCGGCCCTCTTTGAACTCATCAACGGCAATCTCATCCTTGGTGACTGCAGTTTCATCACCCCAGGCGAGGGCCTGGTGAGCGGCATCACTGCAGAGGACATGCTTCAGGCGGGAAAACATCCGGGGAAGATCAATCTCACGGATATTGATAATGCCATGAACATCATCAAGTTTCTCATGGCCCGGCCGGCCGCGGTGATCGTCAAACACAACAACCCCTGCGGCGTGGCCTATGGGAGCACCTTATCCGAGGCCTATTACCGAGCCAATCGGGCCGATCGAATAGCGGCATTCGGCGGCTGCGTGGTTCTGAACCGCGCCTGCGACAAGACCACGGCCGAGGCCCTGAGCAATAACTTTCTCGAGGTGGTCTGCGCCCCGGAATTCGAGGAAGGCACCCTTGCCGTCCTCGGCCGACGCAAGAATCTGCGGATTATCAGGATTGCCCGCATCGACCGGCTCGCAGACTTTGTGAATCGGCGTTTTGTGGACTTCAAGAGTCTGATCGACGGTGGCATCATTGTCCAGCAATCGGCCGTCAACTCGGTCCTTACAAGGGACCAGCTCAAACCAGCAATGACGAGCTTTAAGGGTAAGGAATTTCGTGTGGAAAGGGAACCCACAGAGAGGGAGATCTCAGACATGCTTTTTGGCTGGGCCGTGGAACAGGGCGTGACCTCGAACTCGGTACTTTACGTAAAGGATGGGTGTACGGTCGGCATCGGCACCGGCGAGCAAGACCGGGTGGGTGTGGCCGATATTGCGGTATACAAGGCCTATACCAAGTATGCGGATATCACCTGTTTTGACCGCTACGCTATCCCCTATGCGGACCTGGTCCTGGAAATCCAAAAGGGCAAACGCGATCCGGAAGTTAAGAATGAAATTGATGCCAAGGTGAAGGAGGATCGGGCAGGACTCCTCGGATCGGTCATGGTCTCCGACGCCTTTTTCCCCTTCCGGGACGGGGCCGACGTCGGCCTTCGCCAGGGGGTGTCGGCGATCATCCAACCCGGCGGTTCGGCACGTGATTTTGAGATCATCGAGGCCTGCAACGAGGCCAATCCGCAGGTGGCCATGAAATTCACCGGCCAGCGGGCCTTTAAACACTGATGCCATAACCTTAGAAAGGAGAGCGAAGGATCATGGGCGCCAATAATCTCATATTTTTGGAGGTGATCGAGTGGTTCGACGAGACCGGGAGGGAGATTGTGCATCGGATCCCGGAAAAGGGATCGGGCGAGATAAAGTTCGGGGCCCAGTTGATTGTCCGGGAAAGTCAGGCCGGGGTGTTGTTCTATAAGGGCAAGGCCAGTGACGCCTTCGGTGCCGGCCGACATACCTTGACCACCGGCAACATCCCCGTGCTCACCAAGATCATGGCCCTGCCGTGGGGAACTACAAGCCCCTTGCGGGCCGAGGTCTATTTCGTCAACATGAAGGTGTTTGCCAATCTTAAATGGGGGACAAGAGACCCGGTAGCCTTTAAGGACTCCGAGTTGGGGCTTGTCCGGCTGCGGGCCCATGGCGTTTTTAATATCCAGGTGGCTCAACCCATCCTGTTTATCAATACCCTGGTGGGCACCATGGGCCGCTATACCGCTGACGAGATCGAGGAGTATTTGCGCCGGGTTATTGTCTCCCGCTTTAATGACTATCTCGGGGAAGAACTGGATTGCCTCTTTAATCTCCCCGGCCGGTATGAGGAGCTTTCCGAGGGACTGCAACAGGTTCTGCAGAATGATCTCGGCCACTTCGGACTACGTCTGAATCAACTCTATATCACCTCCATCACCCCTCCTTCCGAGGTGCAACAGGCGATTGACGATCAGAGT
Organism: uncultured Desulfobulbia bacterium; assembly: GCA_964509775.1. Taxonomy (GTDB): domain Bacteria; phylum Desulfobacterota; class Desulfobulbia; order Desulfobulbales; family CAZDYX01; genus CAZDYX01. The sequence goes on from CAZDYX010000388.1 coordinate 2,193, forward strand.
AGGCTTAACGTCATTAAGGATCTGGATCGGCTCATCAAGCTCAAGGCCGCTTCTGCCATGGAAAAGGCGGCACAATCATCAGGCGAGGCAGGTGCGGGCATGGGCATGGGTATGGGAATGATGTTGCCGGCGATGTTTTCGGGCATGATCCGGCCGGAAGGGGGACAAACCAATGACAAGGCCGTAGGCGATGAGACCTGTCCGGGTTGTAAACACACCATCCCTGCCGATGCCAGGTTTTGTCCCTTTTGCGGCAATCAGCGAATGGTCTTTGATAAGTGCCTGAGTTGCGGCGAAGACCTCACACCCAATGCCCGGTTTTGTCCTGGTTGCGGAAAACCGGCAGACCAAAAACCGGCCTCCCGGATCTGTCCGTATTGCAATAAGGAAAATCTGCCCGATTCCCGCTTCTGCAACAAATGCGGGGAGAAATTGGCAGACAAGAAGGACCCTGAACAATAAACCATCATACTGGAAAGCCGCGTCGCATGGACCCGGCTTTCCGCCGCGCGCGCCGTGAACCGTGATGCCTGCTCTATTGGGACATCGGACAGGCGATTGCGGAAAAGCAGGAGAAACTGGGATGGGGCGAATCGGCGGTGGAGATGGTTACCACGGACTTGCAGCGGGCGTTTCCGGGAATGCGCTGCTTTTCTCCGGACAGCGTTGGTTCTATAACAACCTGACAAGTTTACTTTTTCGCAAACCTGAAGCCGTGAACCTGGAACCCTGGACCAAGCGGCACATACCTTACCACCAAATCCCTTTCCTTGACCCTGGTCCAATACCGGGGCCATTCCCGGATAACGGCCACGGAAGCCCCTTGCGCCAGCAGGCGATCGCGATAGAAAGCCAGCCGTAGGACGGGAAAGCCGAACAAGGACTTGCGCCGGTTCTTCGCAAGGGGCGCAAGGCCGAGCGCGGCGGCAATGCGCGCGTCATCCTCCCGATAGAACTCGAAGAATCGTCCCACCTGAAAGAAAAGCGCGTCGGCCCGAAGTTTAAGGCGAAAGAAGGCATACTGCCGCCGGACATTCGGGAAGCCTTTCGGCGTCTTATCCTTGCGGATGAGTCTGCGGTTTTTGGGGTCGAGGTCGAAGTATTGACTCAGGAAAGGATGGCGTTGCCAGACGGACCGGACGAGGCGGAAGGAATTTGCCAATTTACAGTGACCGAGATAGGAGGAGAGGCTGGCCGCAAGCCCGTCGATGATCTCCCGGTCAAAATTGTACCGGATAAACCCAGGGCCACGGGTAACCAACCGCCTTTCATACGTTGCGAGCATAGCCCGCAGGTTGCCGACCACCCGCCGCCGGACCAGGAGATAATCTCTTCTCACGATATAGCCGAGGAAATCAATGCCGTCCTGCACCGGCGCCAGCCGCCGGCGCCTGGGGTTTAGTTCAAGCAATAACTCCCGGCCGAGGAACTCGCAGATCCTCTCGTTTAATCCGCAAAGCTCATCCCGGTCGGCGGAGAGCAGCACAAAGTCGTCGCAGTAGCGCAGGTAGAAGCGGCACTTCAGGGTGTGCTTCACAAACTGGTCGAGGCGGTTCAGATAGACAT
>CAZDYX010000389.1:0-3742 GCA_964509775.1 uncultured Desulfobulbia bacterium
GGGACCTATACAAGCAAGGCTGGATCAGCTCCAACCCGACTTTCCGTTCAGGCACCAGTTAGGTGTTTCCACGTCAGCGGTATCCAAATCATTAAGTCGCGATTTAGGAGGAAAGTCATCGTAGTCAATTGCGTCCCCATTCCAGCGTTCACGTCAGAGGAGGGGGTAGTCCTTTTACAGACCACGCGTTGATGATTTTGACAATTCGCTGGACCTGTTTCAGGAGGAAATGCAGATCCTTTTCCCGCTCCAGATTAAAGGCAACGGCATTCTCGAGAAGCCTGGAAGTGAGGAATACGGAACTGACGAAAAAATCCAAGGAACTGCTCGAGGTTATCACCAGACTCACCAATTCCGAGGCCATGAAGAAACAATTCGAGGAGAAGAGCCTCCACGACCATTTGACCGGCCTGCCCAATCGGCGCTATCTTGAGGAACAGTTCCTGCAGGAACTCGCCCGGGCCCGGCGTCATGCCTTCTCTTTGGCCTGCATGTTTCTCGATATCGATCATTTCAAACAGATAAACGACACCCACGGCCATCTGGCCGGTGACTTCATTCTCAAGGAGCTGGCCAGACTGCTGACCGTGCAGAAACGCATCTATGACATCGCGGCCCGGTATGGAGGCGAGGAATTCGTTTTCCTGTTCAAACAGATTCAAGCCGGCGACGCATCGATTGTGGCCGAGAGAATCCGCCTATCGGTTGAGAAACACCGTTTTCCCTTCGAGGACAAGGACATTCCCGTGACCGTGAGCGTGGGTGTTTATGTACTGGTCCCTGAGGCTACCCTCTCCATGGAAGTGATTCTCCAAAAGGCTGACGCGGCCCTGTACCGGGCAAAAAACCAAGGAAGGAACCGGATAGTGATTCAGACAGGATAACAGGGTTTAGACCGATGGGGCCTCTTCGTCGTCGGACCTTTCCTGAAACAGAGGTCTTGTCAGATGGTCGAGGGGCTTTGGTTTTTCAATCTCCTTTCCGCCCGTGGCCCCCAGTTCCCTAAATTTGCGGGCGGTGACCAATACCCGGGACTCCAGGGATCCGATTGCCCGGTTATAGGCTGCAACAGAACGGTCAAGTCCCTTGCCGACATCGACCAGGTAATTGGTAAAGACTTGTATTCGATCATAGAGGTCTTTACCATAATTACTGATGCGTAAGGCATGTTCGGCCATTTTTTCCTGGCGCCAGCCATACGCAACCGCCCGGAGCAAGGCAATGAGCGTGGTGGGCGTGGCGAGTATCACCTGTTGGTCCACTCCATGCTCAATCAGGGACGGATCCTGTTCCAGGGCCGCGCTGAAAAAGATTTCCCCGGGGAGAAAGAGCACCACAAATTCAGGGGCCGGCGAAAATTGCTGCCAATAGGCCTTAGCCCCCAATTTTTCCAGATGGGTCCGGACCTGGCGGCCGTGCTCCCGGAGCTTGACCAGCCTTGCCTCGTCGTCCTTGGCCTCCAGGGCCTCGAGATAGGCCTGAAGGGGCGCCTTGGCATCCACCACGATATTCTTCTGGTTGGGAAGCCTGATCACCATGTCCGGACGCAATCGACCGTCGGCCGTGGTGACCGAAGTCTGGGTCTCAAAATCACAATATTCCAGCATCCCGGCAAGTTCCACCACCCGTTTGAGTTGCATCTCCCCCCAACGGCCCCGGACCACGGGGCTGCGCAATGCCTTGACCAGATTGGCGGTCTCCTGCTGGAGCTGGTTTTGCGTGCCGGCGAGGTTTATTATTTGTTCGTGAAGGCTGGCGTAGGCAGTGGTGCGGGCCTTTTCTATCTCGCCGATTTTTCCGTCCATCCGGGAAAGGGACTCGACCAGGGGCTTAACCAGTTCGAAAATGGCCTTCTGCCGGCCAAGAAGATCATTTCTTGCCCCTTCCTGAAATACCAGGAGGCTTTCCTTGGCAAGATGCAGGAAGGCCTGATTGTTGTTCTTCAGGGATTCGGCAGACAAGGCCTTGAAGGCATCGGCAAGGCTGCTCTTTGACTCCTTAAGTAAGACGAGTTGCTCGGCATATTTGTTTCGTTCCGCCTCAAGCTCGGCCTGGAGCTTACCCACCCTTGCCGAAAATTCGTTTTGTCGCTCCCGGAATCCTTTGATTTCCTGATCCCTTTCCAGGCCCAACCTTGCCATTGCCCCTTGCATATCCAGAAATTGCAGATCCCGGGACTTGAGTCGTTCCTCTAAAACGGCAATTTCTGTTTCCTTTTGGGCTACTGCTGCTGCCTGGGCCTGGACAAGCCGGCTGCGCAACAATAACCAGGCCAGAAGACCACCAATAAGCATGGCCATGGCCATCATGGCGGACCAAATCAGGTTTTCCATTTTATTGTTTCCCCTACATTATTTCCGGTAAATTGCCTGGACTGCCTCGGCCTTTTCCCCTAAAATTAAGGTTGTTTACGAAAAATAAACCATGACATGGGCAATTGATGACAGCAACCATTTTGATCGTCCTCCTGATTTTTGCGGCTGCACTGGGATACGGACGCTTTCTATTAAAAAAGATAGGTGCTGATACCTCGCTTCTTATAGGCCTTGACCTGGGTCTCTGGGTGGTCAGCCTACTCGTGTTCCTGGCGGGATTGGCCGGCTGGCTCCATAAGGGTGTCCTAGTCGCCATTGTCGGGTCGGGAATCGTTCTTTTAATAGGTGCGGCCAACTGCTGTAAGTACACCAGCCTCCTTCTTTTTTTCCTGCTGCCCCTGGGGATGCTTGTTGCGTGCCAGGACGAGGGGAAGCTTTCATTGCGTACCCTGATTGGTCGTATAACAGTTCCTATCAGGGTTGGTATCCTGATAGCCTCGCCGTGGTGGCTCCGGAATATTATTCTTGTCAATAATCCGGCCGGTTCGGGGGCGGGAACCGATTGCATAATGACAAGCGTGGAAACATCAATATCAAATTCATTCCCTGGGAAGAGGTGTCACAATTCAAAAAAAATACCAATTCAATCTGCTACCTGTCCTCAAGGCGCCGGTTTCGTAATGGGTATCCCACTTTTATTATACGGTTAAAAGAAAAAGGCCAGCATTGCGACTCCACAATGCTGGCCTTGTTTATGTGGTCTTTCCGGTCGTGCTTGCTTAACCCTTTGTCCGTTTCCTGGACCTCAAGCCAGCCAACCCCGCGATGCCACTCCCCAAGAGAAGCAGAGTCGCCGGTTCGGGCACCGGAGCGCTACCATGCTGAGTCGTCCCAGATCCGGAGAAGGTGTCCTTTAGGGAGCCGTCTGAATTATAATCGTTTTCGGTAAAATATAGAAAGGGGGAAGCAAGACCGCCGGTGACATAAAACGAGAAGGTGTCTCCCACACCGATCGGGACAGAGTCACCACAATCATCCCCCGAGCATGCGATAAAGGGGCCGGTCGTCTGGAACCAATAAACATTTTCATAGTCTGCGAATGTATCGGGCAGGTTAAACGGAAGATTCGTGCCAGAATTAGGATCATAGAGGTAATAGAAGGGTGTTGTATCATCGCCCCCTTGCTCAACGTCAAGTAGAGACGTAGTCCAATCGATCGTCCCGTCACAGTTCTCCCCATTACACCCATTAAGCCCATTAATACCCCCAATGGCTTGATTTTCTTGTTGCGGCAAATATGGGAGATTCCCGTAATCATCGCGAATAGCGCCATACGGTTCCCAAGGGTGGCCGAACATCATGGCATCAATAGTACTCGACTTTGGCCATTTCCTTCCTCGGCAAAACCGCGCCCACTGCAGGTCGGT
>CAZDYX010000390.1:0-3737 GCA_964509775.1 uncultured Desulfobulbia bacterium
TTGTGCATCCGCATCGTGTTTTGAAACATCGGATTTAATCACGTAGCAGCCATCGGGCAAAACCCGCCTTAGGTCACGCTGGCGACCGAATCGCCCTAAAAAATAGCACCTGCGTTGCTCGGAGGTCAACTGAAATTATATTAAATTAGTAAGGTATAATCTAGAAAAAGTTGCTGGGATGGGAGAGAAAAAACAGGTGAAATAATTTTAGGAATTCAGCGCCGTTCGGATCTTCTGTGAGAATTCGACAACACTGAAGGGTTTCTGGATAAATCCGCTGCAGCCGAGGTCCAATATCTTTGCAGGCTCGCCGTGGATGCTGTATCCGCTTGACAGGAGGACTTTGACTTTAGCATCAATTTCTTTCAGCTTTAAAAAGGTCTCCCTGCCGTTCATCCCCGGCATAATCATATCAAGGATAACCATGTGGACACCTTTACGATATTCCCTGTAAGCTCTACTGCTTTCCGACCATTGCGTGCAGTAAGCGGCTTATAGCCCAATGGTCTCCAGAAGCTCTTTCAATGACTCGATATTCGTTGCCTCATCGTCAACAATAAGGATTGTCTCATGACCGGAAATAATTCCTTCTTCCGGCCTTGCCTCTGCGATGATCTCCTTCTCTGAAGCCGGTAGATAAAGAGTGAATGTCGAGCCGTATCCCTTTTCACTGTATACATTTATGATGCCGCCGTGATTTTTAATGATGCCATATGCGGAAGCCAGTCCCAGCCCTGTCCCCCTTCCCATATGCTTTGTTGTGAAGAACGGTTCAAATATCCTCTGTCTGGTTTCGGCGTCCATGCCAACCCCCGTGTCAGTCACTTGGATTTTTACATACGGGCCGGATCTTGCATCGAAAGGACGGCAGGACTGCTCATCAAGAACAGCATTCTGGGTTTCAAGGTACAGTTCACCGCCTGACGGCATGGCGTGCCATGCATTCACGTAAAGGTTCAACAGCACCTGTTCTATCTGCCCCCTGTCAACCTCGACCGTATGAAGATCCTCCTGCAGTTTTCTGTGTATGGTAATCTCTTTTTTCGTCCGGCCGAACACCTCCGAGGTTTTTATGATCATGTCGTTTGCATTAACCGGTTTCACCTCATATTTACCGCCGCGTGCAAAGCCGATCAGTTGTTTGGTGAGGTCCGCCCCGCTTTCTACCTGCCGTTCAATAATCTTCAGCATTTCATAAAAAGGATGAGATTTTTCGGTTTTCATAAGCATCAGGGATGTGTAGCCGAGGATACCCATCAGGAGATTATTGAAATCGTGGGCAATGCCTCCGGCCAGTTTGCCGATGGCCTCCATCTTCCGGGCCTTATGAAGCTGGCCTTCGAGTTTGGCCTTCTCCTCCTCCACCCGCTTACGCTCGGTGATGTCCTCGCCCAAACTGATGATGCTCGTGACGCTCCCATCAACGCCGCGCACCGCCGTGTTGTTCCAGCGGATGTGCCGCAACTCGCCATTTCGCGTCTGGATTTGGTTCTCGTAATGGGTGAAACTTACGCCCATGCGGAGGTTCTCTTTGTGAAGGGCGCGCATGGATTCCCGCTCGTTTTCGGGTGGAAATCGGCTGAACCAATCCTGGCCGACTATTTCCTTTTGCGGCCAGTCTATGAGATGGAGCAGGAAGTCGTTGCAGAAAACGACCCGGCCTTCGGTGTCTATTTCGAGGGCGATCAACTGCACGTTTTCGAGCGTTTCGCGAAAGCGTCGCTCCAAGGCGCGCAGCGCATCTTCATCTTCCCTCTGCTTACGCTCGGTGATGTCGCTCAGCACGACACGCCACACTGGCGCGCCGTCGGTATCCTGCGCAAAGATCGCCTCCAACCGCGCCCAGAAGGGCTCGGCGTTTGCACGTATCATTCTCATCTCGCACACCTGCGGCGCGTCGGTCTCAAAAAGCCGTTTGCGGTGCCGGTAGTAGATATCCTGATCTTCAGGCAGGATAAAGCGGGTCAACGTCTGCTTGACCAGCGCGCCCCGGGCCACACCCAGCAGGGTCGCGGCGGTGAGGTTGACCTCCAGGATCAGGCCCTGCTCGCTCAAGGTGACATAGCCCACCGGCGCCAGATCGTAGAGATCGAAATAGCGCGCCCGCTGCGCGTCAAGTTCCGCCTGGGCCCGGCGCAGTTCCTCGTTCTGCATCGTAAGCTCGATCTGGTGCACCCGCAGCTCGTGGAGCATCTGTCGTGTTTCTTCGGACGACAGGACCTCCAGGTCTTTCGGCGACTTGGCCGCTTTTCCCCGGGCAATCTCTTCGGCCCGCCGGCGCAAATCCGCTGCTTGGCCTGAACAGGTCTCTTTCTCAGTCATGGCCTTGCCCTTTCGGATCATTGGTCTTAAATTCTATTTTCCTGAACAGGTCTTCCTCTCCCGCTCTGTGGCCACAAAGGCATGTACCTCCCCGGCCAAGTTGTCCAGGGCGTGGTGAATCGTGTCGCTAATCCCCTTGAATAACATCTCCTCGTCTTCGACCAGCAGCACCGTGCCGCCCCCTTCTTTCCAGGGGTGGGGTCGATTTGTCCACTTCTTCCGCAGCCACCGGGAAATAAACCCTGAAGATACTCCCTCTTCCCGGTTCGTTCTCCACCGTGACACCCCCGGCGTGCGCCCGTACAATCCCCAGGACCACCGCCAGGCCCATGCCCCGGCCGGTGAACTTGCTGGAGAAAAACGGGTCGAAGATCTTTTCGATATCCCTGTTCTCGATCCCGCCGCCCTCGTCCGTCACTTTCATGCAGGCATAGACATTGTCCTGCGGCTGCCAATCTACGGGGTAGCGGTGAGATGCGGGGATGTCCGCCGGAAAAACCGTTTTGACTCTCAGGTGAATGGCGCCTCGGCTTTCACCGACGGCCTCCCAGGCATTGGTGATCAGGTTGGTCAATACCTGCTGTATATTGTTCAAGTTCGTGTTTATGACCGGCCCGGGGAAGGGCAAATCGGCCTCCAGTTTCACGTTTCCCGGCATGACGACTTGGAGCATGGGCAGGCTCCAGCGGCAGGCATTGGAAAGATCCAGCGACTCACGTTTATCGAACGATTGACCAAGGTAAGTCAGCATCCGGCCGCTCATCTCCGCCGCCCGGCTGGCAGCGTTAATGGCCGCGTTAATCTTTTCTTTAAGCCGTGTCCCTTGAGGCAAATCGATCATGGCCATCTGCAGGTTTCCAATCACCACGAAGAGCTGGTTGTTGAAGACGTGGGCGATGGCCCCGGCCATGCGGCCTAGGCTTTCGGCCTTCTGGAGTTGCCGGTTTTGGGCCTCAAGTTGCGCCTTCTCCGCCTCCGCCTGTTTCTTGTAAATAGATATCTCAATGGCTATTTGCATGTCCCTATCTCTAAATGGTTTTATAATGTATCCATAGGGTTCTGCTACTTTGGCCCGCTGCAACATACCATCTTCAGCAAACGCCGTAAGGTAGACGACAGGTATTTTGAAAAGCTCTTTGATCTGTGTGGCCGCCTCTATGCCGTCCATGCTTCCTTTCAGCACAATATCCATCAGTACCAAGTCGGGTCGGGTTAAATCCGCTTTTTTAATAGCTTCCATTCCCGACGATGCCGTGGCACAGACAGAATATCCCATTTTTTCAACACTCGTCCGTATGTCCGCAGCTACGATTTCTTCGTCCTCTGCAATCATGATTTTATAGTTCAGCATACTATATCTGGCCTTGATCATCGTTTCGCCAGTGTTCATTACGATATTCACCGAGTCAAACCGC
>CAZDYX010000391.1:0-3734 GCA_964509775.1 uncultured Desulfobulbia bacterium
AACGTCGAGATCCCGTTGTCCCGACCCGAAGCCGGCTTCCTCTTTTCGAAGCCCAACTCCACAGCGCTCGCGTTGTCAGCCCTCGAAGCCAACGATTCTTTTTTCGAAGCCCAGGAGCGCCGGGTTCCCGTTATCACCGCCCGAAGCCTAGGCTCTTCTGAAAATGGAACTGTACCTTTTGCTGGCGTTGGCCCAACGCCGAAATAACCTACGCCGGCCAATGACCCTGGCGTCATGAGATCACCTTGCCCTGCGTCAGGTTGATTTTGTTGTTGGAAATTTTCCTCTGAGCTCAAAAAGTCATGTCTCAAAGCCGAGATCCGCCAAACTCCCGTTGTCCGCGCCGAAGCCAAGCATTTTTCCTCGGCCCGTCGAAGCCAACAATCCGCCGCGCTTCCGTTGTCCGGACTCGAAGCCGCTTTTTTTTAGTCACGCATCGAAGCCGAAATCCGCCACACTCCCGAAGTCACAGGCCGAAGCCAAGGTCCTCTCTTTTAAAGAACGCTTTTTATTCCAATCGGTTAGCACTGGCCCAACGTGGCGAAAACCGGTGGAGCTGATCTGGCACGGACCGGTTATTTCGGCACTGACTTCTATGGAACCACGTGGCCGCGCCGTCCGGTTCATTGCAAAGTTGGACGGGCTACCCATTCTCCATGGCAACATATACCAGAGTTAACGTCGGTTGAGACGGTATTTCATTGGCGTTAGAATGAAGTGTTGCTCTATCTCAGATAGGGTTTTATAGGAGATCTTGTGAATCTTTGCACCCTGTCCAAATTCTACGATCGCGAAGGTATGGCGGGCATTTCTCGATGAACAGCGAGCAAGTGAGATTTGTGCCTCCGAAATCATCACGGTTGCCCAGCTTGAGCTTTTAGTGCTCTTTACCTCGATATAGCAAGGCAACCACTTATCACCCACGTCGACTGCGCTCTCTATATCGTGATCTGCGAAAGGATTACTTTTCGCGACGTGCTTCGGTTTCTTTGGGCAGTCGGGATACAGTTTAGAAAGTTTTTCTAATGTTTTTTTCTGATCTTGTAGAACTATCTCTTCAGCGTAGGCCCCTAGCTCAGCATCCGGATGCCAACCGGAACCAGAGTAATTTTTCTTGCCTTTAATAGGTTCGGCGTCTCCGGAAGTCTTGATTTGTTGCGGGTCAAGGAGCGACAGCAGTCGTTCAGTTGCCTCGATTTGACGTAATAAAGCTCTGCGGTGTCCAAGGGGAACAGAATCTAATAATAACTTAGCCGCCGCAGAGGCTGCTTCTTTGAGCAAACGACCGGGATTTGGTACTTCGACGGGCCTTCGCTTCCAGACGTCTCGACCGAGATGTTGAGAAGCGTCAATTTTGATAGGAACGATAAAAGGTGTCACAAGCAACGGGTTCGCTAGGGCCTCGAAGTAGAGTGTAACGTGTTTCTTTGATTGGTAGTAGCGTCGTTGTGAGGCTGCCGGTAATATCGAGGCTGTTTTTGCTGCGCCGACCCAGTAACCACCCATCTCTGGCTGGCCTTGGTATGTTCCGAAAAACAGTAATGGGTCCGTTACCCGAGGCTTATATCCAGGGGGAAGGTAAAGTCTGATGGCAGGCCGGTTGTCGGGGTGGGAAAACGCAAAATTAATGCATTCGTGGAAGCCGTCGCCGATATACCGCTTTTCCGAATGCTCCTTATCCGAGGCCTCGCGAGTGTATTTTTTCCACAGGGGAAGATCAGGTCTATCGTCCCACCAAATCTTTACCGCTCGTGCTTCCATTTGCGAACTCCGTATTGGTGTCTTTGAAGTTTCGGAACAGCTGCATCCGTTTACCGCCCACCCAATCGCGGCGCGAAGTCAGCGCCGCGATTCCCGGCGACGTAGTCGCCGGGAACGTTTCGGGTAACCTGCCGCGCCAATGACCTTACCGCGTAGCGCCGCCGAGCTTCCCGCGGCCAGGTTGACCCGATTGTTGGCCATTTCGTTTGATTTTAATTTCTTTTGAATCAAACAAGATGGCAATTAAATCAGACATTTTTTTCTTTATTTGGAAAGCAGGCGCATCAACCACAATAATAGATTCTGGCAATGCTGAATCGAACAAAAGCCTTGTACTATCATGGGTACGAACCAGAATTGCTCGTGATGTATTCTTTGATTTCGCTGCCCGATACAATTTGTGTGCTGCGTCCGGCAAGGCTTCATTTTCACGTTGGACCCTAATAGGAACGAGCCAACCATCGTTGGTTATTTTAAGGAATGCATCAATTCCTGCGTTACGTTGAACCGGCACTAAATCTAACCCTTGCAACAGTGCCAATGCATTTTTATCTGCATTGGCATAAGCTGCCCTGCCTTTTTGCAATAAAGCCGATTCTGTCTTCTCGGGTGCGGCCAACCTTTGCCGTGCCAAACTAACGGCCTCTTCAGAAGAATCCAGCCCTATTGAGTGTCTACCGAGAATTTTAGCGGCCACAAGCGTTGTTCCGCTACCACAAAACGGATCAAGCACCCAATCTCCGGGATCGGTGGCTATTTCAAGAATCCGCTCAAGCAGTAAAATCGGTTTTTGTGTAGGATACCCTGTTCGCTCTTTAGCTTTAGGATTTAGAAAAGGAATTTCCCAAACATCGCTGAGTGGAACTCCTTTTTTTGTGTCTGAATAGATGACTTCGCCGTCTTGGTTGGTGGCATAAGCAGAGACACCATGTGCATCACGTGCGCGCAATTGCAAAATTTGATCTATGTTGGTAGTTTCAGAATAATCACAATAAATTCGATTAAATTTAAAATTATCGGTCTTAGAATAGAATAAAATAGTTTGATGTGCGGGCATTAACCCTTTTGCAGAATTAGACCAACGCCGGTACGTCCAAATAATTTCCGACCGGAACTGTTCCGAGCCAAAGAGGTTGTCTAACAAGACACGTAAAAGGAAGTTTGCATTCTTGTCACAGTGAACAAAAACAGAGCCTGTGTTTTTCAATACCCTTTGGACTTCCCTTAACCGGAGTTCCATAAACTCAGAATACTCGCTCAAGTCATTCCAAACGTCTCCAAAACTGAATTTTTTAGATCGATCTCGTGTGACCGCTAAATGGTGCCTGTTTGTGAAAAAGGGTGGGTCGAGGTACACTAAATCTACGGAGGCGTTTTCTATTGTTTTTGTTGTAGAAAGACAGTCCCCTAAAATCACATCACTACTCACTTGATTCATATAGTTGCCTGGCTGCATCGCTCATTAGCTATTTGTTCAAGAATTGCTTTGAAATCAATGGCTGTCCTATCTTTCACGAAATTCCAAGCTGCTTCTGCGTGATAATATTGCCCGCCAACTCCTTGGTAAAGGGTCTCCAAAGTCTCTTGGATTCGAATGGCTTGTGCTCTGTTTGGGTAATAGAACAGGACGCGGATGGGGACATAGCCTGCATCTGAAATTACTTGAATCCGTGTATGTTCCTTGGTGATATGATCTCCGTCCGTTGTTGCATCTTTCCATTTGATTTCAAGCGCATCGTTCCCGATGAGACAGTCGATCTCAAAAGTCTTTGGCCGTTGACCACGTGTGTTCTGAATTCGCAATGAGCCGGAATCGGGGAATGCTTCCTTGAAACATAGTTTTGAAGCCTCTTCGAGAAATGAACCCGCATATTTGTATAAAAAACGGCCCTTATTTTGATACACATCAATTAAATACCTGAAGTTTCCCGTTTTTTTGCCACCGATAGAGACAAGTGAATTAAGTGCCGAAG
>CAZDYX010000392.1:0-1664 GCA_964509775.1 uncultured Desulfobulbia bacterium
ATGAGGCACGCTTTGCACCCTTATTCCCGATCATTTTTTGCTAACAGACTTTAGCTTGAATACCTAACAGGCCTGAATAGTTAACTTTTCTTACCTAACAGACTACAGTCTAATAGTCTAAACAACCTGAGTAGTTACCATTTCTATCAATAGACCTTGGTAACCGAGCCCACATCAATCTGGATTTGATCATCCAGGGTCACCAAGGCCTTGCCGGCGTTGAAGGCCACATCCGTAACCTGTCCGGTAATATTTGATTGGACCGCCACCTCCGCGCCTTCGGCATCCTTGGCCTTCACGACATATTGATAAACACCGTCCTCGACCTTGTTCCCGGCCGAATCCTTACCGTCCCAACGAAGTTCATAGGCGCCTGCACCCTGGGTATCCACATCCATGGTGCGTATCAACTGACCGCGCTCATCATAGATTTCCACCGTACAGGTGTCAGGTGGTGTTTCCAGGACAAATTCCGTCTTTTCCGCCATACCCTTGTTCACTGCAAGAAGATTGCCCGTGGCCTGCACATTCCGATCCAAGAGGGTGAGCAACTGCAGGTTGTTCTGGGAGGTCTGATAATCCAAAAGCTTCTCCATCGTACTGTTCATATTGTACATAGCCTCGACATTGTTCATCATCGCCATTTGCGAGGCCATTTGATAACTGTCCATAGGCTGTAACGGGTCTTGATACTGCAACTGGGTAATAAAAAGTTTCATGAAATCATCCTGGCTCAAGGCTTTTTTCCCCGTGGGGGCCGGCGAGGCTGTCGTACTTGCTGTGGGCACATTATTCGCTGTTGACACACTCATGATTCTCCTCCTTTATCCTGGAGTTGTTCGTTGTCACACCACCAGATGAATGGTATTTCCCGGCCGTTTTGTATAGGAACTATTTCCGTATTCTTCGGTAGGGGTTACGTTCTCTTGCTCCTCAAGGGACAAGGTATTGCTTTGGGTCATAAAAAATCTCGGCCGGTTACCCCAGGGGTCGGATTGATGCCCGACAGAGGCGGAAAAATGCTCCAAAATAAAACCATTTTGTTCCAGGTTGTTTTTGAATTGGACCACGTTTTCCTCCAGGATCGCCTTCACGGCTGAATTTTCCATGGTAAAGGAAACCTTAACATACAAATCTTTCACCGAAAGCCTTACCTTCACCTCTCCAAGTTCCGGTGGAAAGATTTTCAGGTTGAGCTGGTGTTCACGGTTTTTTAGACCCCTTAGTACCCCATCGAAAATCTGGCCGTAGACCATTGCTGCCTGGGCGGATCGTCCTGATCCTGCCGGGGTGGGGTTAAAAACTGGACCTGCATCGCGAGCCGCATCATGAAGGCCGACGGTCTGAAGGAATTCCTGGCTGAAATCATTGCCGACCGTTCCAAAATCCGAGAAAGAAGAACTCACAAAATTTTCAAAAAAATCTTGGCCATCAGGACTGGTGTCTGACTTTGATGTGACAATCGGCAATAACGGCCCATCGCCACTTTTCTTTGCCGGTAATTTCGCCTCATAACCATCACCGGCACCGACCTCAAACAGGGCCTCTTCCGAGGTCTGGGAATTTTCGCCTCCACTGTTGCCCTGATATTCCGGATTCAGTTCAGCCGGTTGAGTCTCCGGGACGATGTCAGGCGAAGACATGGCAACAGGCACAGACGATAT
>CAZDYX010000392.1:1674-3722 GCA_964509775.1 uncultured Desulfobulbia bacterium
TCAACCGTCACCGAAAAATTTTGCAATACTAACCCCTGCTGGCCAAGGCTCTCTTTAAACCGGAACGCACCCGCCTCGAGAATGGCCCCTAACTTGGTATTGTCCGCAACCATGGCAATCGTTACCTGCCCATCCGTTGACGGCCCGATATTCACCAATACCTTCCCCAGCTCTGGAGGAAACATGGCAAACTGTAGACTGGATTCCTCATGGTCAAGCGCCGTTACCACACCACGGGCAATCTGATCATAGGGCATCTCAGCCTTTGCAGGGCTTACCGTGGCAATTGACGATGCGGCAAGGGCTGCATTTTCCCCTGATCGAATATCTATCCCGTTTGTCCCCTGCCCTCCTTGCTCGATACTGTAACTCCGTTCATCAAGGTCAAACTCGGCTTTGGTAGCCGTATCGATAAGGGTTTCCGGAAAGACCTGCTCTTCCTCCTGCAAGGTCTTCCCCATAATTTTCTCATCCTGAGAGTATAGCTCAATGGTCGGAACATGGCCTGCGGCCTCGGCAAGGGCGGCTCGGACCTTATTTATGGCCTGCTGCACCAATGGCGACCAGCCGATAGAATGCTCCTCAAAAACAGCCTCTTTGAATAACGACTGCAGGTCGGTGAGCACCATGGCTACGTCAGGCACTGTCCGACCAACAATAACATCATCGATTCCGGACTTAAGCATGCCTTTTAAACGTTCAAAGGTAAACTGGACCGGCTGACCCATGGTATCGTCCAGGAAGAGAAGGTTTATTTGACCCGGGGCCACGCCGGCATAACCAAGCAGATCTTTAAGTTCCTGAACCTCCCAGCCGCTCAATTTAACCGTATCAGCGCCGGCGGTCGTTTCACCAAGTCCTTCCAGCCCGGCAAAAAACCGCGCAAGATCGAATTCCCCGTTCCCGATAACCGCTTTTTGAGCGATATCATTCACCTTTTCAGAAGGCACCCCAAATTGCATGAGGAGATTCTCAAGTACCGGCAGACTCGTCTCGGCTGCCGGGATTGGTTGCTCATCTTTGACCGCGGCGAAATGATTTTTCAAGGCCGAGATGATGGTGTTGAGATCAACATGCCCATTTTGTTGGCCAAGTTCATTAAACAGACGAATCCCTTCACCATTGGTCATGTTTGCATCCACGACCAGTTTTTGGAGCGCACTGTTGTCGGGTAATTCAACCACCCACTCACCCGGGCCCGATTTGACGTGATTCATCATCATCTGCATGATATTGAATAACTGGGCCATAAGATCACTTACACTCGATAGTTGAGCACCATCTTCCGGTTTTGCGGGTTGACCGGATTCTCCATTCCCATTACTGAGGGTGATTACCTTTGCCACATACTGCTCTAACAGCGACAACATTTGCGGTAACGCCTGGTCCGAGGCCCCTTTATTTTGCACGCCAAAACCATTGGCGGTTTCATTCAGTTCATGACCGATACATTGGTCCATAAAACTGGCAAAGGTGAGCTGCTGCAATGTTTGCGGTTTTCCCCCCCAAGTTTGGGGCATATTTACCATTGCCGCCGATGTTAATTGGTTAACCAAGGAAACCAACGAAATTCCTCCCTTAAGGTAACTACTCAGGTTGTTTAGACTGTAGTCTGTTAGGACTGCGCAAAGAACGAATCAAGAATCCCAACACCTTTTCTGACTCTAAAAGTTTCGGCCTGTTCAAATGCTCTGAGCTTTGTGTGGTCTCGCATGGTTATTCCCCCCTATCCACCTAAACACCTACCGACTATCAACCTGAGTAGTTACGCTCAATTAAAAAGCAAGCTTTGTGCCAGTCATTTTTTTTGCTGGCTGAAAATAAAAAAGGAATCCGCCATATTGGCAAAAACCCATGTCTAACCAAAAAAAAGCAAATAATTACAAGAGGTAATGGTGAAGGGAAAACTAAAAGGTATAAAAAAGAATGGTACTTCTCCCTGGACATTCATAAGGGTCCACGGTCTTATTTAACTCCTGCAGGACAAAACCAATGGGCAATTGTTGCCGTCAAGGGAGGTAATAAAAGAAGATTTTTCCAGGGTCGGA
>CAZDYX010000393.1:0-3705 GCA_964509775.1 uncultured Desulfobulbia bacterium
GTGGCGCCCTTAATAGCTTATTTATATGCTCCCCAAAATCCGTTACAATCAGAAATGATTTTGTCGCGGGGATAATGAAGAATTCAGAAGTCAGAATTCAGGAGTCAGGAGCTGAATGGAATGGTTTTTATTCTGAATTCTGAATTCTGACTCCTGAATTCTATTACCTTTAAACATAGCCCGGGAGCTCTCAAGGTGTAATGCCTTATATTTTGAACAAATATTACCCAACCAGGACTATCTTCTTTGCTATCGGTGAGGGCGTTCTCATCCTTTCGGCCATTATATTTGCAAGCTATCTCTATTATGGGCCGGAAGGGTTTATCGCCGATATGGGCTGGCTGGTGAGCCGGTCATTGCTGGTCACCATAATCGGTCAGATGTGGATTTATTTTTTTGACCTTTATGATTTCACCAACGATAGCGTCTTCTCGGATGTGGCCATCCGCCTCACCCAGGCCCTAGGATTTACCTGTATCGTTTTGGCCTGCATTTATTTTCTTTTTCCCACTGTCATGATCGAGCCGAAGATTCTGCTCCCGGGCTGTGCAATCCTTTTTGTCAGCATCATAGGATGGCGTCTTTTCTATAAGATGGTGCTTGATAAAAAAATGTTCACGCAATCGATCCTGCTTATTGGAACAGGAGAACTGGCCGAAATAATCGCCAGGGATATCGAGACGAAAAAGGATTCCGGCTTTAAGATTGTCGGCTACGTGGGCGATACGGAACCCGTATACAACCCTCGGAAACTTCCCTTGTTCGCTTACGGGCAGGATCTGCGGCAGGTGGTGCGGGATATGCGGGCCGAGAAAATCGTGGTGGTCCTTGATGACCGCCGGGGCAAGATGCCGGTCAAAGAACTTCTCGACTGCCGCGTCGCCGGAATTCCGGTTATAAAAGGGATCGATTTCTATGAAGGTTTGACCGGCAAGATCATGGTGGAAAAAACAAGCCCTTCCTGGCTCATTTTTTCTCAAGGTTTTAATCAATCCCGTTTATACTTGACCCTGAAAAGGATTGTCGATATCAGCGCCGCGGTTTTTGGCCTTGGTATTTTATTACCGATACTCATTATAACGGCAATATTGATAAAATTTGACTCCAAGGGACCGATTTTTTATTCCCAAAAACGGGTGGGAGAAAAAAATAAGGTCTTCAGGGTGATAAAGTTCCGCTCCATGCGGACCGATGCCGAGGCAAACGGGCCGGTATGGGCACAAAAAAATGATAACCGGGTGACACGGGTCGGCAACTTTATCAGAAAAACCCGCATTGACGAGATTCCTCAGATGTGGACCGTGCTCAAAGGGGATATGAGCTTCGTGGGGCCCAGACCGGAGCGGCCGGTGTTTGTAGAGCAACTCGAAAAAATAATCCCTTATTATTCCCTGCGGCACAGCATTAAACCGGGTATTACCGGCTGGGCCCAGATCTGTTTCCCCTATGGTGCATCTGAGGAAGATGCGGTACGAAAATTGGAATACGATCTTTATTATTTAAAAAACATGAATCTACTGTTGGATGTTTCTATAATTTTTAGAACCATAAAGACCGTCCTTTTCAAGAAAGGGGGATGGTAAGAAACGGGTGCAATACAAAAAAGTGAACCATTTACACCAAACCGTTTATCCACTTAACATGCTGATTTAATGTCGAATATCGAACAGGGAATGTCGAATTATGAAGTCTTGTTCTTGTTTTGTACTGCAAAGTCTATGAGTCGCTCCTCAAGGTCAAATTTTCCACCTTCCTTCGACATTCGACATTCCCTGTTCGACATTCGACATTCAAGAAAATTGCCGGCTTGTCACTTTTTTGTATTGCACCGTAAGAAACAGATGGTCTTGCTAAGCCAATAAATTCGAATACGAGGTTTACTCATGAAAAAATACCGCCTTCTCGTACAGACTATTGTTCTCATCTTGGGTTGTTCAATATTCATAACCGCCTGCCATCGAGCAAAAGTGGAAGATGGGCAAAAAGACCAGGAACAGGTTCTTGGTGGTATGAGGGGTGGAATATGGGTTTATGCCCCTGCCAGCATATTGTCAGGTGTCGACACCTCCCCGCCAACCGAACGAAAGGTCTTGCCGGAGGTGGAAAAACTGAACGCCAAGTCCTATAAGCAAATCAAAAAAGGCCATTGGGCTGAGGCCATCAGATATGCCAACATGGCCATCAGGCTTTCTCCGGAGTTTCCCGCTCCCTACATCAACCGGTCCGTGGCCTACATTGAAAAGGGTCTTTATGATGATGCCATCGAGGACTGTTGTACGGCCATCGACCTTATTGAAAAGGATCCCTGCAGCAAGGCCCCGGATAAATGCGGAGTGGGAAAGCTTATTGATCAGGAACGGGCGGCCGCCTTTCACAATATGGGTCTGGCCTATGACCGGCAAGGGTTATCGGCCAATGCCGGTCAATGGTACAGCAAGGCCTGTGAGCTGAAGCGAAAGCAGTCGTGTAAGAGTCTCAAGGGCATCAAGAAAATGGCTGACCGGTTGATAGACGAAAGTGCTTCCCAATTTGTCGATCAAAACTACGCCAAGGTGGTGGAGGAAACCGGACAGGCCATCGTTTTGAACCCTGGAGCAGCCATTGCCTATATCAACCGATCCGCGGCCCTGGCAAATCTGAATCAACTCGAGCCGGCAGCCGAGGACGCAGAAAAGGCGGTGATCCTTGAACCCGACAATGGGCTTGCCTATAATAACCTTGGTGTGGTATGCGAGGGGCGGGGGGATTTGTCCCAGGCCAGACTCAATTTCGAAATGGGCTGCCAACTGGGAGATGAACTTGCTTGCCAAAATTATGCCCGCTTATCAGGACAAACCAGTGACTGGTATG
Organism: uncultured Desulfobulbia bacterium; assembly: GCA_964509775.1. Taxonomy (GTDB): domain Bacteria; phylum Desulfobacterota; class Desulfobulbia; order Desulfobulbales; family CAZDYX01; genus CAZDYX01. The sequence goes on from CAZDYX010000393.1 coordinate 2,851, forward strand.
AAAAATCAAGACAGGGCCTCAAGGCGGGGAATTGGCATGAGGCGATACGGACCGCCTCGGCCGCTATCCGAATAAATCCGAATGATATCCAGGCGTATGTAAATCGATCTTGGGGTTATATTGAACTGGGGCTTTATGACGATGCCATTGCCGACTGTAAAAAGGCCATTTCCCTTGCGCCGGATCTGCCCTTTGCCTATAATAACATGGGGCTTGCCTATCAACGCCAGCGCGACTTTATTCGCGCCGCAGCAGCCTATTGCCAAGCCTGCGAGTTCGGCAACCCAACAGGATGCTCGAATGCCGCCCAGATTCCGAAATGGATAGAAACCCTGCAACAGGAGAGTGTAACGGCCTTTAACGAAAGACGTTTTGAAGAGGCGAAAAATACCGCCACCCAGGTCATCGGCATAGCGCCGGAAAACCCGGCCGCCTACACCACGCGGGCCGGGGCATTGGCCTATCTCGGGAAGCTGGACGAGGCCTTGGCCGATATAGAACGTGCGATCAGCCTTGACCCGGACCACGGCATGGCCTACAACAATAAAGGCTACATCTATGAGACTAAGGCCGATCTTGCCAAGGCAAAGTTCAATTATGAGACGAGCTGTCGCCTGGGTCTGGATTTCGGCTGTCAAAATACGATCCGGCTGGTTTCCGCCACTATCCAGGCTAATCCCCAGGATGCAAAGGCCTACAACGACCGGGCCCGCGCCTTTGTCGAGCTCGAGCGCTACGAGGAGGCAACGGCCGATTGCGAAAAGGCATTGGCCCTGGCACCGACACTGGGACCGGCGTACACCAGCCTGGGCCTTATTCAGGATCGCCAGGAAAACTATTTCCAGGCCGTCGAAT
>CAZDYX010000394.1:0-3694 GCA_964509775.1 uncultured Desulfobulbia bacterium
GACGAGTGGGGAAGATCAACAACGACTGTTCTGGCGATATCCGGGATAGCTCCTTGCCCCCCAACAAGGGAAGCTTATCCCTTCCATGGGTTACCCTATATCGGCCCCGCAGACAGGGGGGCGGACACTTATTTTCTCCCCTCAATTAACAGCACCATTCGTTTGCCATCTTCCCACTAATCCGCGATGAGCCAAAAAGTGGTGCTCTTCCGCTAATACTTTGATTATGAGTTCTGCCATCCGAGTGCTGTGCTGCAAGCGAGTCTGGAAGGATGGAATACAAATCGTCAATGCTCATAACATGATGAAATTATTTATCAATTCTAAATCAAAGTATTAGCGGAAGAGCACCTGATGCTTTCCCGGCCAAAGAAAAGAACCGGCTCGTCGAACCAGTGGGTCAGGCGGTCATAGAGACTGCCGGCATGCCCTGCCGCGTCGCTGCGGCGGTAACTGATGAAGATGGTGGTGGTTTTGCCCTCTTTCTGATCGATAAAATCTGTCATACTTTACCTTGGAAGGGAGATTTAATTGGGGCCGACTGATTTTCAACTTCCTTGTCGTTCGATGTGTTGGGCGGTTTATCGTCTCCGGGCTTCCCCGTTTTTTTGACCACTGGCCCCTTACTTTCCTGCGGTCCGCCACGGACAGAGGCAATTCTTTTTGCCACATCGAACCAAAAGGGGCCGCCAAGTCCGATGAGGCATCCCGTCATGACTACCCGCAAGAGCCAGGCGATCAGATCGCTCAATCCCCCTAAATTAATCATGGCAGTTATGTTTGCACGCAGATCAGCGATGAAACTTCCTGCTTTTGCTGAGCTCTTCACGGCGACTGATTCCAGGCATCGCGGATCGGACACCGACTTGCCATTGTTAATGGGGGCTAAACACATCGGATAATATTCCCACCCGATGGGCAGTCGCATATCGGTGTAGCTTGCAACGAGTTTTGTTGCAACATCGGTGGCGGCTTCGAGTTCTTTGTTGTTCGCTTCCTGGGCGGGAGCCGTATTTTTCGCGCCATTGATAACCCCTTCCAACTGCTTTGCTTGGGCCTCGACCCGTGCCGACAGGGCCGGGTCATTCAAAAAACGTTCAAAAAGACGGACACCATCGATGTTACCCACCACAGCCAGGGCGATTCCGGCACAAAGCGAGATTGCCTGAGCACGGCGCCGAAAGTAGTTCGACATAACCATTCCATACTCCTCAAATTTTTTCTCCACCTCATCAAACAACAGTTTCTTGGCATTATCTGCGTTTTTTAGAAGACTGTTAAATGTCTCGTCGCGTTCGAGGCGGTTAAGGAAATCCTGAAGGGTCAATTCGGTGGCGTTGCTGAGCACGTCAGGATACCAACGGAAAGGATTACTCTCCTTGAGTGGTGTCCGGGTTATCGCCGCGACCCATTCATGCGCTTTTTTATGAGCTTCCTTGTTAGCCTTGTCTTTTGCTTCAGGAATGATTTTTTCAACACAGATAGTCTCCAGAACTTCCCTCAAACTCCGAGATCTCAATCCTGATATCCGATGGAATATCTCCACAGCAACCGTAATGATGGTGGCAAACCCGGCGAGACAGATGACAAAAGCGAGTGCTGCGTCCAAGATGCGCATGGTGATATTCTCCGTTGTTTGTTTACAGCTTCGCTGCCTGGACGTGCATCCAGTCATAGTTTTTGACCCGTCCCAGGCTCACCCATCCCTCCTCCTCCCAGAACTGCCACCAGGCATCGTATTCCGGCCGAGCAAAGGCGACCCGGTCCCGGCCCCACTTTAGCTGGTTACGGTCAGGATCGAAGTCGATGGCGATGCCCCAGGAATGGGTAGACCACTGGCTGCCGCCCCGCTCCCGGCGGACATTGAGGCAGCCGCCCCAGAGGTCCAGGCCAAGTTCGCGAAGGCGGTCAGGCCCGTAGTGGGCCAGGACCCGATTCAGGGCCGAGCCAAGGCTGTCATGCACCAGACGGTGGCAGGAGAAGGAATTCACGCTTTTTTTGAGATCCCAGGCAATCCTCAGGGGATACGGCAGGGCGATGGTCGTTTGGTTGGTGCCCACCTCGCCGTAATGGGCGATCAGGGCAGACTCGTCGCGACTGGGCCAGTTGTGGGGGTTTAGATCGGTCAGCACGATGTCCCGCCACAACGGGGGCGGTTCGCCATGCGCCGCGACATGGGCGAGGACATCCACCGCGTACTCGGTCTGCGGCCCCCAAAGGCCGTCAATGGCCCCTACCTCAATGGAATTTTCCTGACAGTAGAGTTGCAGACAGGCGATGGTCTGTCGTTTGGGCGACCATGCCCGCCAGTCGGTTGGTAGAGACGCCGAGCGTTTGGCAATCGTTTGGTCTATGGCCGCATTCGTATTATTCCCCAACACCCCGTCCACCGGACCGGGGTCAAAACCGTCGTCCTTCAGGCACTGCTGTAGCAATCGAATTTGACTGACCTTCATAGTGTTTCCTCCTTCTGTTGTGAGCTTGGGGACGTTGTTGCACAGTATGCAAAAAATATTGACCCGATCAAACAGATCAGCCAGCGGAAGTCGCGTTCAGCGACTGGAGCCGGCAGCCGAAGACCTTCCGCTTGTCCAGAATGATTAATTCTGTGCCACCTATCACTGCCAACTATTTAACACATACTAATCTATGAGAACAAGATAGAAAAAAATTATTCTTTTTTTCTGTTGACAACCATTATAAATATATTAGCCGGCTATTCAGTCAGTCGGCTCAACCTAAAGTGGCATACTTGACAATGCAGCTTTCATTAATTTCGGGAGGGGCAAATATGCATAACTTGGAGAACTTATGTCGATTTGTGGCTAAGGTATTATGCCTCTTGATGGTTACTCAGGGGTTACCCGTGGCGGAGCTGAGTCAAGCCTACACCTTGCACATCAGGACCGATGGCCGGCAATTAGCCTTTGATGCCGTTGCCGCCCTGCTGAGTCCCGCCTCGGCGGAGGCCGCCCCACCCGTGGTCACCTGTGTGCCTCAGGTTCCATCCGATCCCCAGGTGCCGCACAAGACCTGGACCGGCAGGTCAGTGATATTGAAAGACGTCGCCAAGGACGAGGATAACAACCTGAGCGGTGGCACCTATTATTGGGATTTCGGCGACGGCACCCAGTCCACGCAGCAGACAATCTCAACTGCCTTAAATCTCTCCACTACCCATACCTACAGCGCCGCCCCTGACACGCTTTTCATTGCCCGCCTTTATGTAACCGATGCATGATATAATCAATAATTTTGGCTGGGTCAGCGTCGGGACTGATCACGATACGACAAGCTTTGCTGCAGCCACAATTCGCCGATGGTGGTTTGTAATGGGTAAGGAACTCTATCCTGACGCCCGAGAGTTGTTAATCACGGCAGATGGTGGCGGCAGCAATGGTTCACGGGTACGATTGTGGAAGCTTGAATTGCAGAAATTGGCCAATGAACTTGGTATTCCTGTACGAGTCAGTCATTTTCCGCCAGGAACAAGCAAGTGGAACAAGATTGAACACCGATTGTTTTCTTACATCAGCATGAACTGGCGAGGGAAACCACTGGTCAGTCATGAAACGATTGTCAATTTAATTGCGGCAACCACTACCAGAAAAGGCTTGAAAGTGCGAGCAGAGCTTGATTCTGGGAATTACCCGAAAGGTATTAAAGTAACAGACGAAGAACTCGGAGCTATACG
>CAZDYX010000395.1:0-3679 GCA_964509775.1 uncultured Desulfobulbia bacterium
TGCGCTATGCGCACCATTCGTTTGCCATCTTCCCACTAATCCGCGATGAGCCCATTTTAATTAGGAATTACGAATTAAGGATGACCATTGCCTACAAGTAATCACACGAACTACCCTATCGGATGCTTTTTCTCCATCACGTAGATTTTTTTCAATAATTCCCAATTGCAAATTCCTAATTTTTAATACTATTCTGGCCTATGGATGATTTAAGGAAAAAAATCCTGGAAATAGAGAGCAGGACCGACTACCTCGTGCAAATCAAGGACGGCGGGGAATGGGGCAACCTTTCTGATTTCCAGGTAAAGATACGGACCTTGAAGCAATCGTATTACGACCTTGCCGAGGAGGATCTCCTAAAAGAGTTGCATGCGCTGGAGGAGGCCCTTTGTTTTCTGGAGTGCCGTTGTGAGGAGGGTCTCTCTCCCCTGGAACGGGTGCGCATCGTCCGCAGTCCCTTACGGTTTACCTTAAAGGACATTCTCGAGAATGTGTATGAGGAATACACCGAGTTGGGCGGCGACGTGGAAGCCAATATCGATCCCTCCATGGTGACGGCCAAGGCCAATATCTCCCGCCGAATCAAGGATAAGATCTATACCCAGCAGGTTATGGTTATCGGCCATGAAAAAGGACATGGCGAGGAATTTAGAAATGGGGGATCGAGTAAACCATGGGGCAATATGAAGGCCTTGCGATATATGAAAGTGGCCGAGACCGAAGGGATACCCATCCATTTTTATATCTTTACGCCGGGCGCCTTTCCCATTGAAGACCCGCCTGGAGCAGCTCAGCAAATAGCGAGGAATATCTATACCCTGGCAAAGATTAGGGTGCCGGTTATCTCGATGATCTCGGAAGGGGGCTCGGGAGGGGCCGAGGCGATTGGGCTGTCTGACTTTCGCCTCATGCTTTCCCACGGCTATTATTCAGTAATCTCTCCGGAAGGAGCGGCTGCCATTGAAGGCAAGATCCGGGAAGGGGAAAAGGTTCCGAAGGAGCACATCGAGTTTTGTGCCCAACAGCTTGCCATCACTGCCGAGGATAATCTTAAGTTGGGCACTGTTGATAGGATTATCCGGGAACCGCTGTTGGGTGCCAGACGGGATGATTTTTCCTTTTTCCGGCACCTGAAATATGAGATCATCCGCGCCACCGACGAGGTGGTTTTAAAGACCAAGAGCCTACGTACCTTCCGGGCCTATGAGATAAAAAGGAAAAAAGCGGAGAAAGATGCGGGCGAAACCGAATTTGACATGAATGTCTCCTGGGACGTGGACGATGAGGAAATAAAACGTCTTCTTATGTTACGGTCCAAGAAATACCGGGCCATGGCCCTCCATTCCTTTTCCGGGAAGCCGTCTCAATTTGCTGCCGTTATGCAGCGGGTCCACATGCATTCAGAGAAGATTTACTATACGGTTCGCTATGATATCTTAAAGAACCAGCACAAACAGGTCAAGAAGGTGTATGAGGAGGTCTCTGGCGAGGGCTCGGTTTTTTTGCGCCGGATTACGGCGCCGTTTGTCGGTGCCTTTACCTTTATCAGGAGCCCCGGCAAGAAGGTGATAAAACCGACAATGGGCCGTCCTGCCGGCCTTGGTGAGGATTTTACCGAATACGACGACACCTATACCAGCCCGCTTGCCAATGAAGACCGGACCGTTACCTGTCCCAACACCGCAAAATATGGCTGTAAAGACTTGTGGGTGCCTGATCTGTATGGTGAATTCTGCGGGGTATGCGAGACCTGCGGGCATCACTTTCCCCTGGAATACGAATGGTACTTAAAACACCTTTTTGACCGCGACTCCATTGGCGAGTTCAATTCCGAGATCGAATCGACTAATCCCTTGTCATATAAGGGATTTGACGAACGGCTTAGGGCGGCCAAGGCTAAAACCCATCGCAAAAGTGCCAACATTACCTTCCACGCCCGGGTGATGGGAATATCCCTTGTGGTTTCCATGTTGTACAGCGACTTCCGCAACGGTACGGTTGGTTCGGCCGAGGGAGAAAAATTTGTGTTGGCAGCCGATATCGCCCGCCGAAAACGTCGACCTTTCCTGGTCTATGTGCATAGTACCGGTGGCATCCGTATTCAGGAGGGAACGCTCGGGGTTATCCAGATGCCTAAATGTACGGTGGCGGTACGGGAGTATATTGCTTCGGGCGGACTCTATATCGTCGTGTATGATAATAATTCCTATGCCGGTCCGGTGGCGAGTTTCCTCGGCTGTTCGCCCTATCAATTCGCCATCCGCTCCAGCCGGATCGGGTTTGCCGGCTACCGGGTCATCCGGGAGACCACCGGCGATGATCTCCCTCTGGACTATCACAGCGCCCGTAACGCCCTGAGACGCGGCCATATCCAGGGAATATGGGACCGCCGGGAGTTCCGTCGCAACCTCCACAAGGCCCTCCTCACCATGGGGGGGAGAAACCTGTATTACCGCTAGGAGTCTGTCGGACTTAGATGAATCTAAGTCCGACAGACTCCTAGATTATTCCCAGGCCGAGCGGTTTTATATGAAAATGAAGAATCCAGAATTCAGAATTCAGGAGTCAGGAGGGGATTCGCGAGACTCTCTATTTCTGACTTCTGAATTCTGACTCCTGACTTCTGACTTCCTTTTTGGTCATATATGCTTAAAAATAATGAAGGAAATATAGATTTTGATGAAATTATCAGCGGGTTCAGGTCTGACCCCTTTCATTATGTCGACATATTTACCCCTCATACCGGTCAGATCAGATTCAAGGTGGGAAAAGGCACCGAGGTTTGCGGAACCGACGGGGAAAAAAATCATGGGCTGGGAACCGTATTATACATCTTGACCAGGGAGAGGAATGCCAAACCTTTTTACTCGCCGATCAAAGGGAACATTTCTTTTATAAGGGAGGATTTGGAGGGCTCTTTTGTCGAGGCCAGGGAAAAGATCCTCACCATTAAACATCCCCTAAAAAAAAAGGAGATCATTGAAAAGATCCTTCGCCAGGTATTATACCCTTTTTGCGCGCCGGAACGGGCCAGATATTTTTTTTCCCTCGAACTGCAGGCCAAAATGGAAAAGGAGGTAAATAAGCCGATCTCCATTAATCCCGGCGATGAAGTTCTTACCATGTCACTCATGAAAAGGGACAGTCCGGTCTATTATAGCGGCGAGCCGGGAATAATTCATTCCGTATATTTTACCCCCGGCGTCAGTATCGATCAGGGTGAGCCTTTGCTCGGCATCTGTCCCCCGGAACAGCTCCATTTTATCCAAAAGATCATCAATCGTGTCAAGGCCGAATGGGAATAACCACGGAATCCGGGTGCGATTACGTCCTTTCTCCTGAATTGGTGCATCAACTTGTTCTGGCTGAAGAACTCCCCCTACGTTCCCGGGAAATCCCCGAGCAAGAGGCTAGCATAATCTTACGCCGCGGCAGTATAATCGGCAGTCGCATTGAACGGCATATCCGGGTGTTTCGCACCATGGAAAGGTCCCGCGAGCTCATCATAGATAGAGAAAAGCGGGGGGAATCCTTCCCCTCCGGGTTTGTTATTCTCGCTGATGAGCTTACCGGAAGTAAGGGCCGATTTCACCGGACCTGGCATGCACCCGAAGGTGGACTGTGGTTGACCATTATCATTGTGGATGTTCTGCTTTTCTCCTACCGGCATCTTTATCCC
>CAZDYX010000396.1:0-3651 GCA_964509775.1 uncultured Desulfobulbia bacterium
CCCTGCACTTCGACGCCCGGGGCGAGGTGGACTTGAAGCTGCCCGAGCATCTCTTTGTCCGGCCCTGCCGGGAAATGGCCGATGAGGTGGCGAAAACCCTTGGCTATGAGGCGGTTACCTACACGAGGAAGGCCGTCGAGATCACGGCGGGAAACCGTAAAAACGGCCCTCGGAGGTCAAGGGAGAATAATTAGGAGGCTTACAATGCCTTTCTTCCAAAGGCCCAGTGGTTTACAAAGGGTCTGCCGCAAAATTTGTTTTCCATTGAGACGCGGCCTTCTCCGACTACAACGACAAGTGGTTAATGTTTCTTGCTTTTTTTTCGTTGCCTTGGTTAGTATGATTGCGTCGGCGGACCCTACGCCTTGTAATGATGCTGTCGTGGATAAGTGAAAGGCATTACGAACTATCCGTCGGCATGATAGCGCAACAACCGGCGCTGAGGATATGATACATGTTGCCTCATGAAATCAAGGAACAAATTCTTTCGCGACTGACCGGAAATCTCAACCTCTACAGGGTCGTTCTGTTCGGGTCATATGCGGCTGGTGCTCCCGGAGCTGACAGCGATATTGATTTGCTGGTCGTGATCGATGATGATTTCATGCCGGCCACCTTTGAGGAAAATATGCGAAATTACCTGAAGGTTTCATCGGCGCTCCGGGACATCAAAAGGAAAATACCCATCGATCTGATTGTTCATACCTGGCCGATGCATGACAAATTCATGCAAATGGGAAGTATGTTTTCCAAGGAAATGGCCAGGCAGGGGGAGGTCTTGTATGAAAAAGGTAACTGAGGAATGGCTCAAGGCGGCGGCTGACGATCTACGGGTTATTGAAAAAATCGCCGCAGATGAACACCTTATTCTCGAAGACCTGGAAGTCTGAATCCATGCACACCTTCTTAGAACGGGACATCATAACCGGAATTCGAGCCCAATATGAGGCCCGAAAAGACGGGGGACTGATCAAAGGGATCGGTGATGATTGCGCGGTCTTTCGTAAAGATGGTTCCGATCTTTTTCTCATCACTATCGATACCCTGGTGGAAGGGGTTCATTTTGATCTTTCCTGGCACCCGCCCCGCTTGTTGGGCAGGAAGGCCGCCTCGGTCAATATCAGCGATATATCGGCCATGGCCGGCACGCCCCGGTTTGCCCTTCTTTCCTTGGCCCTGCCTGATCCATCGGCCGCGAACTGGCTGGATGATTTTTTGTCCGGTTTCCGTTCGGTGTTAGAAGAGTTCGGGGTAATCCTGATCGGCGGCGACACGGTAAAAAGCGGTCAGGGGGCGATGTTTTCCATCTGTTTAACGGGCGAGGTGGGAGAGGATCGGATCCTTTTCCGTTCCGGGGCGCGGCCAAACGACATCATCTGGGTGGCAGGCTGTCTCGGCGAGGCAGGGGCAGGTCTCGCCCTTTGTCAAAATGGCCGGGCAGGAGAAAGGGATGAGTGGCAAGGTCTGGTAAGGGCCCACCTGGATCCGAAGGCCCAGGTAAGGCTTGGCACCCTTTTGGGAAAAAGCGGCCTTGCATCCGCCATGATCGATCTTTCTGACGGACTGGCAACGGATCTTGCCCATCTCTGCAAGGAAAGCGGCATTGCCGGGGAAATAGACGCCGACCGAATTCCCATGTCAGCGGAACTGATCGAGGCCGCACAAGAGCTTCAGGTCTCGCCCCTTGACTGGGCAATCCGGGCTGGAGAGGATTATCTTCTTCTGTTCACTGCGGCCTCGGAACACGAGGAGGCATTGCAAGGGGTGGCGAAAGAGGCACAGGCGGAAATCTTTCCCGTGGGCCGCATCATCACCGGGAAGGGTGTGTTTCTCTTTAACAACAAAGACCGGGAAGAGATCTCCTATCAGGGGTTTGATCACTTCCGTGGTTAACCGCCTGCCCGTCCCTCATAGTCCTCGGGGATATGATCCCATACCGGCATGAAGATCCAAAGAAGGATATAGGCCAGAAAGCCGAATCCATACACCAGGACCATAAGCGTCCAGACGAGTCGCACGATCCAGGTCGACACCGAAAGCCAATAGCCAACGCCCGCACACACCCCGCCGAGCCGATGCCTTCCCTTGATTCGCCGAAGTTTGGGACGTAGTCCGGCAAGGTCGTTCATAGTTCATCCTCTTCAGGTAGGGGCGGGTTTCAAACCCGCCCCTATCGTAGACCAACAAACATGGGTGAACGGTTGCCTACTGACCACACAGGGCATCATCCACCCCCACCTCATCCCAGGCATCCGCCACCTTGGCCGTTGACCCTCCGGCCACGGCGATGGTGGCCGCCCGAGTCTGACAGAAAGTCGCGGTCTGCGGTAGAGTAGTGAAACCAAGGAAGGCGATATCTTGCGCGTCCGCCAGACCGATCCCCACAACGTTCGTTCCCGAGGCATAATCGGGGTCCGAATTCTGGCCGCCGTTTACCAGCAGATAGAACCAGTGATTGGCAATGCCGCTGTTGGTGTGGACCCCGCCATTATCACTAGGGCCGGTGTATCTCTCGTCATAATGGGAAGGTTGGCCGTCCTGTTCCGGGTCGGCCATGTTGCGAATGCCGTCATCATTGGGCATGATATCCTCGCCGATCGTCCAGTTGCCAGTGTAGTTATAAAATTCTGCGGCAGTTCCCATGATGTCGGAGAATGCCTCGTTTAAGGCCCCGGGCTCGTTTTGATAGATGAGATTACTCGTCGCCTCGGTGACCCCGTGGCTTAGCTCATGGGCGACCACGTCCAACTCGCCTGACATCTCGACAAATTCCACTCCGTCCCCATCGCCATAGGCCATCTGCGTGCCATTCCAGAAGGCATTCACATAATTTTTCTTATAATGGGCCGAGGAGACCATGCCCTGGGGATAAAAGTCTATCCAGTCAAAGCCATGGGTGCTCTGATAATAATCGTCGGTCACCCGCGCATAAAATTGAGCATCGACCAAGGCAGGTTGGCCCGGCGAGGTGCGGCCTGTCTGGGTCCAGAGATCGTCTTTGTCCTGCCCTAACTGCCCGGGTAGCCGGGATTTATTTTTGGCATCATAGGTCGTCTGTCGGCCATCCTGGGAGACCATCACATAGTTCCTCGCCTTCTTTGTGGTCAGGCCGGTAAGATCCTTGGTATCCCCATTGACACCGGTCCCGCTTCCGGAGGTAAGGCCGTCGTAGACATTGATCACCTCGCCGTTCTCAGCGTCGATCCAATGAAACCAGCGACTGTCAAAACGGCGGTTCTCCACCCGGAAAAAGTAGCGGCCGGTGGTCGGGCTGATCATCAAGGTGGTGTGCCACTCGCCCTCCGCGCCGATCCGGTTTGCTGCTATGGCCTGGACCTGGTCAGAAGACAGCCGGACCTGATTTTGCGGGGTAATTTCCGGGTAATAGGCCCCGATGACCGAGGTGATGCGGCCCTTCTGGTCGGTAACGATTGTCACTTGACCGCCGAGGACCTCGGCCTCGCCCACGCGCTGCTGGTATCTGGTCTTGGTAAGACCATGGGGGGCGAGGAACTGTTTCCCAACTACGGCAAGACCGGAAGGCACCTGGAAGACCGCGGCATCCTTGCCGCTCAAGGCGATAAAGCGATCAGCCTGGCCGGAGCCGCCACCAGCCATGATTGGGGTAGCCATGAGCGCTGCGGCGGCAAA
>CAZDYX010000397.1:0-3638 GCA_964509775.1 uncultured Desulfobulbia bacterium
ATGGTGCTCGGCTTGTACTGGGAAAAGTCGTGGCCGGTCTGGGCGCGCAGCAGGATGAAGATCTTCTTCAGCGCGTTCTCGGCACTGGGCGCCGGGGCGGTGGCGGGCCGGAGGGGCTTGCCGAAGGCATGGGCCACATAGGAGATGAGCTGGGCGGGCATCTCGGCCGGCGGCAAAACAAAGTCCACCAGACCGGTGGCGATGGCGCTCCTGGGCATGCCGTCGTACTCGGTGGATTCGGGGTTCTGGGCCATGACCATACCGCCCTCGCCTTTTATCGTCCGCACGCCCAGGGTGCCGTCGCTGCCGGTGCCCGAAAGCACGATGCAGATGGCCCGCTCGCGTTGGTCCTGGGCCAGAGATCGGAAAAAGAAGTCGATCGGCAGACGCTGGCCGCGGGGGGCGGAGGGTTCCAACAGATGATAAGAATTTGGTTTTTCGAATGTAAATCGCGGCTAGGAAAAAATTGCATCTGACAGTCCGTTCATTACGTCTTACGCATCAGTTCAACTACACAAAAATAGCACCTATGTTGCTCGGAAGTCAACAAAAGTTACATCAAAAAGTATGATCTGGAAGAAGTTGCTGGAATGGGAGAGAAAAAACAAAGAAATGGCGGATAAACTCATCGTTTTTTTCTTTTCCGCGACAGTGGTTCAGTTCAACATAAGAACTTTCTTGCCACCTGAACCCATGACCTGCTATAGGTAAGAAGATTTTTAAATTCCACTCGCGCAGTTCTCATGAGATAATGTAACCACTCAGGTGGATAGTCTGTAGGTGTTTAGGTGGATAGGGGGAATAATCATGCGAGATCACCATGTTAGGATCTTTGATTTGTTCTTTGCGCAATCCTAACAGACTACAGTCTAAGCAACCTGAGTAATTACGAGATAATTTGAAATTTTCAGACAGGCCCTTAAACAATTCATCCAATTACAACACCATACAAAAAAACGTCTTCATCAATACGGAGCAAAGTATGACCCCAACACCCCCAAGAAAGGCACACATACTGCGGCAGACCAGGGAGACAGATATTGACCTCACCCTGACCCTGGATGGACAGGGCGCTGCCGACATTAACACGGGAGTACCCTTTATGGATCATATGCTGGCCCTCTTTTCCGTCCATGGTTTTTTCAACCTGGCCATCAGGGGCAGAGGCGACACTGAGGTAGACGACCATCACACCGTGGAGGATCTGGGAATAGTGCTGGGCCAGGCATTCCGGACGGCCCTCGCCGACTTTTCCGGCATTAAACGCTACGGCGCAACGGTAGTGCCCATGGATGAGGCCCTGGCCAGGGTGACGGTGGACATCTCCAATCGTTCTTATCTGCATTACCAGGTCTTGCTCGCGGATGAAAAGGTCGGTAGCTTTGATTCGGTCCTGGTGAAGGAATTCCTGCGCGCCCTGGTCCTTCATGGTGGTATGACTCTTCATGTCGAAGTCCCGCACGGGGAAAACAGCCATCACATACTGGAGGCCATCTTTAAGGCGTTGGGTCGGGCCCTTGACCAGGCCACGACTCTCGAACCCCGTAGTAAAGGCGGGGCCCTTTCATCCAAAGGGATTCTTTGATCCCCAGGATTTGAATCGACCGTTGACTATAAAACATTTAACCCATGGAGGTCCTCATGCGACAAACACCTTCTCTATTGCCGGCCATTATAATAACCGTATTTATCCATCTTATTCTGTCGGGCTGCCAACCCCTGCCCCCGCCCGCAGAACCACCGTCCCTTGCGGATGTGCGCTCTATCTCGGTGCTGCCCTTTGAGTCGGCAGCGGTGGGTGACAGGGCCGTTATTGGCGAGGAGGCGTCCGTCCTTGAGTCCGGCGCTCGGACCATGACCGCCCTGCTTGCCGATACTCTCAAGGATATTTCGCGGGTACGGATCATTTCCGAAGATCAGGCAGAAGGTCTTACCAGCGGCCGGGTTTCGGACCGGATTGCCATCGCCCGGGAAATAGGCAAACAACTTGGGGATGATGCGGTACTTATCGGCAGCCTTTATCGTTATCAACAACGTCAGGGCCGGGATTATTCGGTCATCGCGCCGGCATCCCTTGATTTCGATCTAAAGCTGGTATCCGCGGCAAACGGGGCGATCCTCTGGTCAGGACGGTTTAATGAGACCCAACTGAGTCTCTTTGAAAACATCCTCGACTTTTTCACCTCGTCGAGCCGGGGCTTTAAATGGATTACCGTGGAGGAACTGGCAAGCGAGGGGATCAGGAAAAAACTGGATGACTGCCCCTATATTCAGCGCCTCAAGGGTAATTGACCCCTTGCCGTCACCCGATAAAACCTTCAATCACCTGGTCGGCAAGGCAATGCATGACTTTTGCATGCTCCGTCACCTTGACCGGGTCATGATTGCCGTGTCAGGAGGGGTTGACAGCCTGGTGCTGGCATGTCTGCTGAAGGAGTGGCTCAATAAGGCCCCCATTCATTACGAACTCCTGGCCGTACATCTTGACATGGGGTTTGAGCAGGGTACGGCCGGGCACATAAAAGATGAGTTGGCGCGTCTTGGTCTCCCCTATCATATTGAACAAACAAACTATGGCCCGGAGGCCGTCCGTGCCGGGGAAGGAAAGAGCGCCTGTTTCCATTGCAGCCGCCGGCGAAGAAGCCGGCTCTTTTCCCTGGCAAGGGAGATGGGGTATAACCGCCTCGCCTTTGGTCATCACCAAGAGGATATCATCGAGACCTTTTTTTTGAATCTTTTCTTTGGCGGCAACCTGAGCACCATGGTCCCTTGCCAGAATCTCTTCGACGGGAGATTGACCCTTATCCGGCCCCTTGCCCTCACGGACAAGGAGGCGATAAAGGCGTATGCATCTCGACGCGGCATCCGCCCCCTCCAAAACCCCTGCCCGCTTACCGACCGCTCACGACGAAGCGAGGTCCGGATCATGCTTGATTCCCTCTACGGCATGGACAAAAGAATCAAGGCCAATATCTTTGCCGCCCTCGCCAATGTGAAGGAAGAATATCTCCTGCGGCCCAAGCGGTCGTAAAGACAGGAACCTGCTAGGCGAGGTTACCATTTTTTGTTGGCCGTGCTCGTTGACCACATCCTTCAGGATGACCTGGATCTCGGCATTGATATTCGCGGCCCTTGATGGCCTCGATCCTTTCTTTTTCTATCATCCTGAGCCTCTTGCAAAACTAACCCACGGATACCACCTGGTGGATAATTTTGGTGTCATGGCCACAGCATATTGTATGTCCTTCGTAGTTTTGCAAGAGGCTCATCCTATAAGCATAAAGGACCACCACCGCCGGTACTGAGATTAAAGGCCTTTGCCTGATGAGCTAGAACCGTCTCTGACGATCAATATAGGGGAAGACCGCCGGAATTCGTAATCGTTCAGACCCCTCCCCGAAATAAGGCGGTTAAGTAGTATTCACTGATTTTCTCCTCCGCCGAAGGTAGGAGGGGGATTCCCTATGGGTTTTAATAATTAGACATGGGGGGTATCCATTCCTCTCTCGTACGTACATGGGGCCATTCCTTCACATTGACGGTAAACTAGGACCTCCACCCAGGTATCGGCTGGCACCCCTCCAGGGCATAGCCGTCAGGTTAAGCCGTTTTCGTCACCCCCGCGTGCTTTTAGCGGG
>CAZDYX010000398.1:0-3637 GCA_964509775.1 uncultured Desulfobulbia bacterium
GCCAAGTTGCCTGCTTCTCTCAGGTAGGTCTTTTGCGTCCTGGGTGTTGCTCCGCTTAACTGAAGGTCTGCCAACATCTGATCTCTCAACCTTTTCATAATACAATCTCCTTTAATTTAGATATCCGCCGGTTCATACCGACGGTAGGGCAAAAGAAATTGTATTGAGATTCGACTTGATCAACAAGCGCCAACAAAAAATCCGGATTGAAGAAGGTGAGGGGATCGTTTATCTCGGCCAAACTAAGGAGGGTTAGAGAAGACCACCGCGCAGCGGTTTAGTTCTTCAACCAGTAATCCATGACCATCAAAGCTACCTTAGACTGCACCTTTGTAGGTGAAAGTGCGCCACGAAGGTACATGAGAGATGAGGGAAGGCCCCTCGGAGCCGGCTTGCAGGAGCAGGCTTCAAACCACCTTAAGCTGCAGTGGTAAAGAGCCGTTGTGGTGAGCGTTAAGGAAAAGGCATGGCAAAAGACCATGTCAGGTGAGGATCAGGGAGGCGAGCGCAAGCGAACTACTTCTGAGGTGTCGAAATGAATTGGATGATGTCAGAACCGGGGGCTTACCAAACTCCGGGATAAGTCCAAGGGTTACCTGTTTACTGCTTGGGCGGCATCCGGCATAAAGGTAGCGCGAACCTGATCCAGGCTCTTGTGTGGAACGTGGGAACCTGTCGTCCCGATGTTAAGGGAGAAATTCAAGTGGAAGACCCACAAGAATGAGAGTACCGATGCGGGGCACGGGGGCGGAGCAGCCCGTAGTAGGGAGGAAGGGTCTGTAATGGAACTGGACCGAAGGGGCTGCGTTGTCTGGCTTTATTTTCAGGTCAACCAGAAATGGGAGGAGCCTCGTGGATAAAGCAAAGCCGTTTTGTATTTCAAAATGGGAGGTATGGGAGGCATACAAGCGGGTTAGGGCGAACCAAGGAGCGGCTGGAGTAGATGGGCAATCCATTGCAGAATTTGAAGAGGGTTTGAAAGATAACCTTTTTAAGATCTGGAATCGGATGTCTTCAGGCAGCTATTTTCCACCACCGGTGCGAAGGGTCGATATACCAAAGGACAATGGGGGAACGCGGCCATTGGGAATTCCAACGGTTGCAGACCGTATTGCCCAGACGGTAGTCAAACGATGCCTGGAGCCGATCTTGGAGGAGTATTTCCATCCGGACTCGTATGGGTATCGGCCAAAGAAGTCTGCGATTGAGGCCATAGGGGTTGCACGTCAGCGGTGCTGGCGATACGACTGGGTTCTTGACCTCGACATCAAGGGTTTCTTTGACAGCATCGACCATGAGCTTTTGATGCGGGCGGTAAGGAAACATACCGATTGCAAATGGGTGCTTCTGTACATCGAAAGATGGCTGAAAGCCCCGGTGCAATTGGAGGATGGCGGCCTGGTTCATCGGGATAAAGGGACTCCGCAAGGAGGGGTGATCAGTCCCTTGCTTGCGAATCTCTTTTTGCATTATGCGTTCGATACATGGATGCAGAGGCAGTACCCTCAAATTCCATTTGAGCGGTATGCCGATGATGGGATTTGTCACTGTCGGAGCAAAGCCGAAGCGGAAGGTCTTCGGGTGTCGATTGAACGGCGATTTGCGGAATGCGGGTTGGAGTTAAATTTGCAGAAGACGAGGATTGTCTACTGTAAAAATGACAATCGGCGAGGAGATTATCCTGAGCAGAAGTTCGATTTCTTGGGCTATACGTTTCGGCCCCGGAGAGCGAGAAGCAATCAGGGTACATATTTCGTCGGATTTATTCCTGCAATCAGCAACAAAGCCACAAAAGCGATATGCGATACCATGAGGCGATGGAAATTGCACCGGCGCTCGGACAAATCTCTGGATGAACTGGCTCAGAGGATCAACCCTGTATTAAGGGGATGGATCAACTACTACGGACACTTCTACAAATCAGCCCTTTACCGGACCTTTCAACACCTGAACAATATTCTTGCTCGGTGGGCATCCCGGAAATACAAAAGGTTGAGGGGGCATAAGCGGCGGGCTTTTCTGTGGTTGCAAAACAGGGTACATAAGCAACCGAGGCTATTTGCCCATTGGCAGCTCTCTCAGGCTAAGGCTGGACAATAGGAGCTGGATGACGGGAGACTGTCACGTCCAGTTCTCGGAGAGCGCGAGGGTGAGACTCCCTCGCGCCACTCGACTCTTCACTTCAATTTTAAGCTTAAAACCATTGACTTGTAACTCAGACAAGGCTCAATTCAACAGGTCATCAAATTAAAAGTACGCATGAATCGGATGAACCATCTTTTTCAACCGTCTGCAACGGATAGTCAAAAGCGGGGACGGGCAGCGCCTGGCGATGGAGTTCCGGAATGTGCTTTGTTAGCACGGAAGTGCAAGATACGCACACGAACGTTCCCGTGAGAATCAGGTGAGATTTCATGGCCTGCCGCCGGGTGGACGATATCCATGGGTGATCGAAAAAACACCGCAACTTCCTGGACGGGGCCATTCATGGACCTTCCGTTTTCCGGTCCGGCAGCGCAAGAGAGTGCGATTGTCGCACTTCCCGCTTCCGGCGCCGACCATTTGGTTTACGTTGAACGGCCTTCCGCAGCGAGCCGCACGTTCCCGCCGGCTCCAAGTGCTCGTTATACAGAGATACAACAGGTTTGCTGATTTATTGAATTTTCCGTCGGTGCGTTTGTTCTTATTGGCACTCATCTTGCTAAAAAATAACCAATTGTCTTATGTTCGTTAGTCTGCCATATTCAACGCGATTAATTTGGGCAAGAGGCTTTGTATATTGACATTCACAGATCCATTTAGGAGGCAGCTATGGCTCGATTACAGGAGCACGAAGGGAAAGCGTTGTTCAAGATCGCCAAGATGCCGATCCCTCAGGGAGCGGTTGCGAAGACGCCCGTGGAAGCGAGGCAGATTGCGGAGAAGATCGGCAAGCCCGTGGTCATCAAGGTTCAGATCTGGGCCGGGGGACGCGGGAAGGCGGGCGGCGTGAAATTCGCCGATACGCCGGAAGAGGCGGAGAAGATCGCGGCCACCCTGCTTGGCATGACAATCAAGGGCCTTCTGGTGGAAGCGGTCCTTGTCGAAGAAAAACTGGATATCGCCAAGGAGTACTACGCCGGAATCATCGTCAACGCCCAGGCGGACGCGCGCTGTCCCGTGGTCATGTTCTACACCGAAGGCGGCATGGACATCGAATCGGTTCCCGCCGACAAGATCGCGATGATGAACGTGGATGTCATCCGCGGATTCAAGATCTACGACGCACTCAACCTTGCCAACAAGGTCAAGGTCCCCAGCGCGCATATCACCCAGGTCGCCCGGCTCATCCTCGGCCTCTATGAAACCTTCAAAAATTACGGAGCGCGTCTCATCGAGATCAACCCTATGGTCGTCACGAAGGAGGGAAAGGTCCTCGCCGGCGACTGCCGGATCTCCATCGACGACTCCTCCGTCATCCGTCATCCCGAGCTGGGGATCAAGGTGGCCCGCGAGTCGGGCACGTCGCCGACGGAGCTCGACAAGATCGCCTGGTGGGTGGAGGAGAAGGATCTGCGCGGGACATGCTATTTCGCGGAGATGAACAATCAGATCCCAGGGGAGTGCTTCGGCACGATCGGTTATCACGGCATGGGCG
>CAZDYX010000399.1:0-3622 GCA_964509775.1 uncultured Desulfobulbia bacterium
AGAACGCTCCCGGAAAGGCGAGGCTTTTCCTTTAACAAACGCCAGCCTTGCGATATCGCCGGAGATGTCATTGTCGCCTCGAAAGGTTATGGTTTTATCGAAGCCCATATCCGCCGCGCTCGCGGTGTCGTATCCCGTCAAGCCAAGGGCTTAAAAAGCAGACTCGGATGTGAGAAGTTAGTTTCGAAAAAAACCTCGCCCGGGGAGGCGCAGCTAACCATAATTCCATCTTGTGCGTCGTTGCCAAAAGGGCCACTGGAGGTAGCCTTTTTTTAGTTCCATAACTTGGCGAATCTATGATGGCTCGTTTTACCTAAGGGTAACTCCGAGGAACTGTTCGCCCTTCTTTTGCCTTGCCAGCATTTCGTCCTTGACCATGTCGGCTAAGGTTTTTAGTGCCGGAGACGACTTGGCTCCAAAGGCGTCAAGGAAGGCAATGGCGTCAGCAGCGCGGATTGTTCCCTTCTTGCCATTCAGGACTGCCGCCACCGCGCCCTTATTCGCTACGATCAGATTTTTGGCCTGGGCCATGAGGACGGAATTGTCAAGAAGCACCCGAAGAGCCCCGGCGGAGTCGTCATAAAGGATCTTAGTGAAGAGCTGGCCAGCCTTTGACTTGGCGAGGATTTGATCCCGATACTGACGCATCAGGGGAAGATCGGCTTGGTTATCGAAAAGTAGGTTATAAACGCAATCCCAAACGCTACATGCTGGCGGATCAACCACGATATAATCGGTTTTGATTTCATCATCAGAACCGCCCGTGCCGGTAATAACGGTGAGCTTTACCGTATAAGCCCCTGTCGCGTTGTAGGTGTGCATGGGGCTTGCTTGCGAACTTGTGCCGCCATCACCAAAATCCCAGACATACGAGGTGATCGTGCCGGTTGATTGATTGGTAAACTGAACCGTCAATGGTGCCACGCCGCTGGTTGGTGTTCCGCTAAAGGCTGCAACCGGGGCTGGTATTGATGTCGGTTGAAACTTTTGAATGCGGTTGTTGTAGGTATCTGCCACATAAACATTATTGCCATCCACATCCACCGTTACGCCTTGCTGATCATTGAACTGTCCGTCGCCGGTGCCATAAGAGCCCCATTGGGTGACAAAGAGGCCTTCCGAAGTGAACTTCTGAATACGGCAGTTCTCGCTATCCGTGACAAACACATTACCCGTAATATCCACCGCCACACCGATCGGATAATTGAACAGCCCGTCGCCGGTGCCATAAGAGCCCCATTTAGTTATAAAGGTACCGTTGGTGGTAAATTTCTGAATACGGTGATTATTTGCATCGGCCACATACACATACCCCATGCTATCAACCGTCACTCCAACAGGTAAAATGAACTCCCCATCGCCGGTTCCATAAGAACCCCATTTGGTTATAAAGGTTCCAGTTGAGGTGAATTTCTGAATGCGGTGGTTATTTGTGTCAGCCACGTACACATTGCCACTCGCGTCCACTGCAACGTCGAATGGGAAACTAAACTGCCCATTGTCGGTGCCTAGAGAGCCCCATTTAATTAAAAAAGCACCCTCCGAGGAAAACCTCTGAATGCGGTGGTTATTGTAATCAGCCACATAGACATTGTAACTTGCGTCCACACGGTCAAACGCGAGTGGCCGACCTTATCCTTTGTCCGACCCAAAAGGGAAAAAAGACTCCCGGTCGTTTTAAGCGTCGAGGAGGTCCGGCGTATACTCAGCAACATTGAGCTGCCGCGCTACCGCATTTGTCTGACCACCATTTATTCCTGTGGCCTGCGCCTCCAGGAAGGCACCACCCTTAAAGTCAGCAACATCGACGGTTCCAGAAAACTTTTGCATGTGCACGGCAAGGGGGCCAAGGATCGCTATGTACCGCTCCCTGAACGGACGCTCGATCTTTTGCGCGAGTTCTGGAAAACCCATCGCAACCCGGTCTGGCTCTTTCCGGCCACCGGCCGCGGCGGGCTCGGAAAACCAACGAATTCCGTCCCCAGGTCCACGGTGCAAATCGCCTTCAAAGATGCGCTCAAAAAGGCCGGGATTCACAAGGATGCCTCGGTGCATACCCTGCGGCATTCCTACGCCACCCATCTCCTTGAACAAGGGATCAATCTGAGGTTGATCCAGCAATACCTGGGTCATAATACCCCAACCACCACCTCGATTTATACCCATTTGACCCAAAGGGCTCAGGATTCGGCCGTACAAACCATCAATAAGTTGATAGCCGATCTTTAGGAGAGGCACGGGTCATGCTGGAGGTGGCGGATATCTTTCGCCGCCATGGCCCAGAGTATCGGGAAAAATTTCAAGATCATATGCTTCCCGGTCACCTCCGGGCCATGCGGGATATTGAAAACTGCCGTACCGAAGTCATGGGCGGCCATGTCTACGTCTGCGAAAACGAGGCCTGCAAGGAGATAGTCTTCACCTACCACTCCTGCAAAAACCGCCACTGTCCCAAATGCCAAAACAACCAGTCTGAGCGCTGGCTCGAAAAACAACGCAACCGCTTACTGCCGGTTCCCTACTTTCTGGTCACCGTCACCCTTCCCCAGGAACTGAGAGCAACCGCCCGGTCCAACCAAAAGGCCGTCTACAACATCCTCTTTCAAACCTCGGCCGCCGCCCTCAAAAAACTCGCCCTCGACCCCAGGTTTGTCGGCGGTCACATCGGCATGATCGGTGTCCTTCACACCTGTGACAGAACCCTGGGCTATCATCCCCATATCCATTATCTCATCCCAGGCGGGGGACTGAGCCCGGATCATAGCCAGTGGTTGCCGACAAGAAAGAAAAACTTCCTGGTGCGGGTGGAACCGCTCTCGGTGATCTTCAAGGCCAAGTTCCGGGATGCGCTTAAAAAAACCGAACTGTTCGAAACGGTTCCCGCCGAGGTCTGGAAAAAAGACTGGGTAATCCACTCCGAGCAAGTCGGTTCCGGAAGAGAGGCCCTTTCGTACCTAGCCAGATATCTCTTTCGCGTCGCCATTTCAAACAGTCGCCTGCTAAGCCTTGACGATGATAAAGTCACCTTCGAATATGAGGATTCCGATACCAAAGAACGACGAACGATGTCTCTTTCGGCCCTGGAATTCATTCGCCGCTTCCTCCAACATGTCCTTCCCAAGGGCTTTATGAAGGTCAGATACTATGGATTGCTCAGCCCCAGGAATCGAAACCTGTTGGCCGTGGTCATGTACCTCTTGGCAGCGCATGCGGTTGCCGAAGGCCCAAAGACACCGGCCAAGACCGAACTACGATGTCCCAAATGCGGCAATCCCCTCCGCCTTCTAGGCAGAGTCAGCCACTTCGCGAGAGGGCCTCCACTCTGAGCAGAGGTCTTAATAAAATGACAACCAATCGGTCCGCGCAAAAAATTAATCCCGCGTCAACGCTGGCCTATGGCCAAAATGGGACTTTTTCCCCTTACTCAGCCCAAAAAAAGATGAAAAAACCGCCTTGTCAATGGCCAAATAGCCAGCACTTGCCAAAAGGTTACCAAAATCAGCGCCAAAAACCTCCCAACTTCTCGAAAACCCGATTCAAAACAGAAGAAGTCCCGCCAGGATAAAAACCAATACCGTTCGGCATGAATTTTGCTGCCGATCACCTTTTTTTGCCAGACAGC
>CAZDYX010000400.1:0-3613 GCA_964509775.1 uncultured Desulfobulbia bacterium
ATCGTTTACCGAAAAGATGCTTGAGCAGCGTGGTCTTTCCTGACTGCCGGGGGCCTGTCAGGACAACGGCGGGAAACTCGGCTGCCGCCTTTTCCAGGATCGGCTCCAGCGATCTTATGATATATTTTATTTGGGGCATAGTAGGTCTCCTTGCCTGTAATTATGCATTTTGAAAGCAAAATTGCAAGCAAGAAATCGAGAAAGGGGCAATCTTTAAAGTCCGGGAAGTTTTTGCAGGCTGTTGGTGAGACTTTTCGCGGATCAAGGTCACGGAAACCCCTGTCGCCAACAGTCGGTCGCGATGCTGGGCGAGAAGGAGGAAAGTAAAGCCGAACAGTATCCCGCGTTGGTTCCGCTCCATGCGGGCAAGAGGCCGACAAGGGCGGCTAACCGGCCATCGTCTTACCGGTAGAACTCGAAAAAACTGCCTTCGTCTTTTCAAAAGGGAGCGGTTATTTTTATCTTCCGATTCTCCGACCTGAAGGGTCGGAAGGATATTAGCCGGGGGCGGCCGCAATGCGGCCGCCCCCGGAAAAAGGTACAAAGTGTTCCGGAAATAAGGAAAACTTTCCCTTTTTCCGGAAAAGACCTGCCCGGACAAACCGGAGCCAATTTCTTAGATTTTTTCAGCACTGAGACTTCGCGACGTGGCCCTTGAACTTGCCATATAATTGTGCTATATATTACCCATAAAATATCGCAACGGGTACTATATGTCTCAAAACAATCTCATTCAAAGCAGCCTCCCACCTGAGGTAACCCGTGCCATCGCCCAACTGGGTGAACGGATCAGGATCGCCAGAAAGCGCCGGGCGATAACCATGGAAGATATGGCCGCCCGGATGTTTGTCACCCGCAAGACCCTCTCCCGCCTTGAAAAGGGCGACACCGGGGTATCGATGGCTGTTTTTGTTTCTGCCCTGTGGGTGCTTGGGCTTGAGAAAGACCTGCTGGAGGTGGCGAGCCCCGAACGCGATACCGTCGGCATCTTCCGCGAACGGCAACGCCTCCCGAAACGGGTTCGTACCCCGGAAAGCCCGGAAGACTTAAATTTTTAGCCCGCACTGCCATGGCCGTCAGAAGAATCACGATATTCATCTACCTGCCGAACGAAGCGGTTGCCGTGCCTGCCGGGATATTCATCCACGACGACGGCCTGCGGCTTGGAACCTTTGCCTACGGCCGCAGATATATCGAACGAGACAACGCCCTTCCTGTCGATCCCGTCAGCTTAATCCTTGGCTCGCGACCTGACGAGGTGCTCATTAACGGCGGGATTTACGGGACGTTTCGTGACGCATCGCCCGACTATTGGGGAAGACTGGTGATAGCCGCCCAGATCAAAGCGCCGCCGGAAGCCCTTTCGGAGATTGATTATCTCCTGGCCTCGAATGCGACCCGGGTAGGCAATCTTGACTTCCGGCTCTCGCCCGAGGACCCGGAACCAGCCATGCAACCGCCCCTTTTCAACCAGCTTGCCGAGATCATCGAGACCGCCGCCAGAATCGAGGCGGGCCAGATGGTCGAGGATCATCTTCTGCAACTTCTCCGTCAGGGAAGCAGCATGGGTGGGGCGCGTCCCAAATGCACCGTGGAGTGGAACGACGCCCTCTGGATTGCCAAGTTTCCGGCGCGGGAAGACTCCCTGAATATCCCGCGCATCGAATACGCCACCATGAGCCTGGCTCGCTTGTGCGGCATCGAGACCCCCGAGATTACCATCATCACGGTTGGCAACCAGGATATCCTTCTCGTCCGCCGCTTTGATCGGGAAAAGACGGCGGCTGGCTGGCTCAGACGCGGCTTTGTCAGCGGCCTTTCCTTCATGCAATGGGATGAAATGGATCGGCCGCGCTGGGATTATACGGCGATAGCGGACTCCATGCGCCGTTTCATGGCGGTTAAGGACATTCATGCGCTTTATCGCCGGATGGTCTTCAACATCTTGGTGCGGAACACCGACGACCATCCCCGCAATCATGGCTTCCTGGTGGAAAGTACCGCCCGAATGGCCCTCTCTCCCGCCTATGATATTGTCCCGACACCCACTCTTTCCGGTGTCGGCAGTGATTTCCGGCTCGCCATGTCAATCGGGAAGCATGGCCGGGAGGCAACACTTACCAATGCGTTAAGCCATGCCGCACGATTTGGCCTGTCAGATAAAGAGGCGAGGGCCGTTGTCGGGCAACTCATCGAAAGCGTCCGCTCCTGGCGAGACCATTTCGAGCAATGCGGTGTTTCCGGGCATGACCTGGATTTGCTGACGCCATCATTTGCCCGCTGCATGTAGGACAGATATCTTACCCCCAACTGTACATCAATCCGTGCCGTTTCAGTATCTCCGGCAGAAGGGATAACGGTACGGCCTCGATGGTTTCGCTCAGCGGAAAATTCCGGCTGCCGGGATAGACCACGAAAAGCCTGTAGAGACCCAGGTCTTCAATGACGGCGTGCATGGATTTGCTGGTTACGGGACGGTCGGCGAACTTGAATTCAAAGCCAAGGCGTTTGCCGCCCCGCATGAGCAGAAGGTCGAGCTCGGCCCCGGCGTGGGTCTTGTAGAAATACGCATCCCTTTCCGCATCCGCCAGACGGATGACCTGCTCAAGGGCAAACCCCTCCCATGAAAAGCCCAGGCGGGGGTTCGCCAGCACCTGCATCGGCTCTTTCAGCCCCAGCAAGGCATGCAGCAGACCACTGTCCCGCAGAAAGACCTTGGGCGACTTGACCAGCCGCTTGCCGGTGTTTTCAAACCAGGGAGAAAGCTGGCGTACCAGAAAAGATCCGGAAAGGATGTCCAGATAACGACGGGTATTTTCTTCGCCGGTCCCCAGGGAGCGGGCCAACTCAGAGCCATTCCAGACCTGTCCGTGAAAATGGGCGAGCATGGTCCAGAAACGCCGCAGGGCCGGAGCGGGGATGCGCAGACCTAACAGGGGAATATCCCGTTCGAGAAACGACTGGATAAAATTTTGACGCCAGCCGTAGCTCTGTTCCTCGCTCTCTGCCAGGACCGACCGGGGAAGGCCGCCGCGTCTCCAGAGCGGCTCCAACAATTCCGGCCCGGTCTCGTCGCTTACCAGTCCCCCCATTTCCACATAAGCCACCCGGCCGGCAAGGGATTCCGAGGCCCCCTTGACCAGGATCGGTGAGGCGCTCCCCAGTATAAGAAATCGTGCCGGCTGGGGTCTGCGGTCTGCCAGCACCCGCAACAGTTGAAAGAGCGACGGCTGACGTTGAAACTCGTCAATCACCACCAGGCCGGTCAAATTCTGCAGGACGGTCTTGGCAATGTTCTCATCCAGCGGACATTCCGGATCTTCTAGGTCGAAGTAGGTCCCTCCCTGCATGGTGTATATTTCCCTCGCCAGCGTGGTTTTACCGCATTGACGCGGCCCCAGGACCAGGGTTACCGGATAATCGGCCAAGGACGCCAGTATTTTCTGCTTGATGCGAGCACGTTCAATCATTATCATGCTTGAAAATTGCCATATAATGCCGTAAAATTCAAGCATTATAACCGGCCGCGGTTTCATTCATACTTCGTAACTACTCAGTCAATGTCATTGACTTAAGCCATATAACCCCTCCTAACCTCCCCTTAAATTAAGGG
>CAZDYX010000401.1:0-3602 GCA_964509775.1 uncultured Desulfobulbia bacterium
ATTTTGAGGCTGTGCTGGATATGATGGCTGAAGGGAGACTTGATGTCCGGTCCCTTATCTCCCACCGCTTCAGCTTTAATGATGCTGTTTCGGCTTACCAGGTCTTGCATGATGACAAGCAGGCCCTGGGTATTATTTTACAGTACCAGGATATTGCCCATGAGGAATTAACGACGAATCAAGTAACCTTGAATAAAAGGGTCGGCTTTCCGGCGGGAAAACCGGTGTGCGGATTTATCGGCGCCGGGAACTATGCCTCCCGGATTCTGATCCCTGCTTTTGCTAAAGCTGGAGCCCAGCTTCATACCATCGTTTCCCGTGGTGGAGTAAGCGCTACCCATCATGGTGAGAAAAACGGCTTCCACAAGGCGGCAACAGATGTGGCGGCAATATTAGACAATCAAGAGATTAACACCGTTGTCATCGTAACCCGCCACAACAGCCATGCCCGTTATGTAATCGAAGCCCTGAAATCCGGAAAGCACGTCTTTGTAGAAAAGCCTCTCTGCCTGACGTTAAAAGAACTTGATGAAATTCAACACCTCTACTTTTCACTCCCATCTTCCCGTTTAATGATAGGTTTCAACCGACGCTTTGCCCCCCATATCATTAAAATGAAGGAGTTACTCGAGCCTGTTAAACAGCCAAAAGCCTTTATCATGACCATGAATGCCGGCGCGATCCCCGCTGACACCTGGATCCAGGATAACGAGATTGGTGGTGGTCGTATCATCGGCGAGGCCTGTCATTATGTTGATCTGATGCGTTATCTGGCAGGTTCTGAAATTATCTCTGTCCAGGCTCGACGGATGGGAGATCACTCCGCCCTTGATATAACAGAGGACAAGGCAGCCGTAACCCTTGGTTTTGCTGATGGCTCATTCGGCACTATTCATTATCTTGCCAATGGGGGTAAGGCCTTTCCCAAGGAACGCATAGAAGTTTTTGCCGGTGATGGGGTGTTGCAGCTCGATAATTTTCGCAGGCTGAAAGGTTATGGCTGGAACAACTTTAATAAGATGAACCGGATGCGCCAGGATAAAGGCCAGGCAGCATGTGCGGCGGCCTTTTTGGAAAGCATTGAAAAAGGAGAGGAAACGCCGATTTCTTTCGATGAGTTGGTGGAGGTTTCCCGGGTAAGCATTGAGGCAGCGGAGCAATTACGCAACCAAAAATAAAGAGACAAGTTATGCCCGTTAAATTGTATTACAAGAGCCTCTTGCAAAAGTCGCGAAAAGTACATTTTTCGTCATTCCGGCGAAAGCCGGAATCCAGGAATTTCAGCAAGTTGCGAAAATCAGTGGACCCCGGCCTTCGCCGGACAATAATTAGGGACAGAGCCCCTATTATTTCCTTGACACGCCGTTCCGTCCATCCTAAACTCGATCTATGCCGAGAATATCCCGTGCCATAGCCGTAGGTTACCCCCACCATATCACCCAGCGGGGCAATTACCGGCAGACCGTGTTCGCCGTGGCGGAGGATTACGCCCGCTATCTGGAATGGCTCACCCAATATGCCAGGCAACACAAACTCGAAATCTGGGCCTATTGCCTCATGCCGAACCACGTCCATATCGTCGGCGTCCCCGTCGAAGATGACGCCTTGGCGAGCGTCTTCAGAACCGTCCATATGCAATACTCCCAATACTACAACCGCAAAACAAACACCGTTGGTCACCTTTGGCAGGGTCGCTATTACTCCTGTGCCCTGGATGAACCTCATGTCCACGCGGCTGTTCGTTATGTGGAGATGAATCCGGTACGCGCCGGTATTGTCGCCTCCGCAGATGATTATCCGTGGTCAAGCGCGAAAAGTCATGTGACGGGGATTGCCGATCCCGTCTTGTCCGGCCGTTGTTTTCTTGTCGAAACGATACGAGACTGGAAGCAATATCTTGCGGAGGCGCCGAATCAGACAGCCGGGACGAAACTCATCAAGTCAACGAAGACCGGTCGTCCCTGCGGGGAAGATGATTTCGTCACGCGGCTGGAGGCGCTTCTCGGCCGGAGATTTGCTACCCTTCCTCCGGGCCGTCCCTACACCAGGAAAAACGAGGAGGCGGCAGATCTCTTCCAGAGAGAGACGGCAAAAGAATAGGGGCTCTGTCCCTAATTAATTAAGTAGAGGAGGTGAATAGTTATGGCGCAGGTTATTATTCGACCACAAGCTGCTGACAATTTAAAAAGTTTAATTAAAGTAGCAGTAGAAAATCAGTTAATGGTCATAAATTTTGGGATTGCCAAGACTAAGAGGAAGTTAGGAGAATTGGAAAAAGAGAGCGGAATGGATAGCAAATATTTTTATGAGGAATTCCAGAAGGGAAAGCTGGGAGATGATTTAAAATTCATCAGATGGGCGGGCGAGTATGAGACGCTGGAGCGATTGCAAAAGGATTATAATGAGCTGCATGGAGTCGAATTGTGCTCATAAACGAGTATTTTCAGAAAATTGAATCTCAGATTGCGGACTGTATTTATGTTATTGAGACTAGCCTCGTCAAGGATAAACGTTCGCTGCACATTGGTATTATTGAAGGCGAGCTTTTCTTCACAGATGAATCTGTGCTCCATTTCATAGAATTTGTAAATGTTAAAGAAACTACCGAAGTATACAAATATTCCTATCACTATCAAGATCGGAATGGAGATCTTATTTTTAGATATGATATGGCGCCTCACCACCGGGAAATTAAGACCTTCCCTCATCATAAGCATATTCATTCAAATAATGTTATTGAGGCATCATCTCCTGCTTTTGCACAGGTATTGGACGAGATTAGTGATTTAATAGGGTAATCAACATAAAACAAGCCCGCAGACCCGCCCGCCACTGTGCTCGGGGTCAAGTCTATTTTTTTGACATTTATTTTTATCCATCGTATTTTTTTTCTGTGGCTCGCCCGTTACTGCTGGATAAGGTTCGTACCGATGGGCTTATGCCAACCATGAATGCGGTGCGCAATAATCTGGGGTGGGGCAGCCTTTGCCATTGGGGTATTGCAATGTCGGGGTGATGATTGAGGGGCAAGGGGCAAGTATTATTTTAAGATTGGTGATCGGGTTGCATCCAACGGCAAACATGCCGAGGTGGTGAGTGTACCGGTGAATCTTTGTGTCAAGATTCCCGATGGGGTGTCGGACGAAAAATCGGCTTTTACCGTTTGTGTGCGTTTTAAGGACGTCTGATATCAGTCGGCATAGTGATAGACGGTATTTTATGAACTTGCAGGAATTAAAAGAGATATAGTTGTCCAGATAAGTCTTTTCCATAAGACTGCGTAGAATGTCCTTGTTTTTTCGGAATTTTTAAACAATTGACTTGGAAAAGACTTATCTGGACAACTATAGTAGCTAGTGCCTGAACGGAAAATGCCATTCTCGGTGAGGGAGGATCGGGGAGGTGGCTATAACCTATTGATTATACATGCCCCATCGCCATGTTACCCCGCCGGAAATGCCCGCTGAGGCCATTTTCCGTTCAGGCACTAGCTAAGGGCGAATCGGAACGGGTTGAGTTCAAACGCTCCACCGGCCCAGCGTATCGAAGCCAGCAATTCCCGTTTATGCCTTTTGTAGATACCTCCGAGGCAACTTTTTTTT
>CAZDYX010000402.1:0-3576 GCA_964509775.1 uncultured Desulfobulbia bacterium
GCTAAAAGCATCCCCGTCAAGCGAGGACTGAACAGAGTGCTGGAATGACGAACCAGTGGTAAGTCACTAAACCAGTTCGTCTTACCTCATCGTAACACTCTACGCAAGGTTTCAGATCATGATAGCGAAAGGCAAAAAACAAAAGGGCAAAGCTTTGATTTGCCCTTTTGGGGAAAATCATTATATAGGGAGGAGGAGGTAACAGTATTGATCCAGAAAGATGCAGGGTTCGAACTTCAGGGTCTCCGGAGTGCTGCAAACGGTTTTGACGCGAGATTTATTGCGGCCGCAAACCTCCATGCCCTGGCCCGCAGACGGCCGGACATGATCGACAACGAGGGTATCGACACCATGAAGGCCGCCCTTATGGACGTCACTATTCTGCGGCAACGGCAATCGTATTTTTTATGCCGGGAAGTCGCCCGGGCCCTCACCCTTGTCTATGCCGCCGGCCGTGATCGACATCCTTACTCAGACTATGCCATCTCTGCCCTGAAGTCCATTATCCAGGGTTCGACCGGCCCTTCCCACCGGGCCGTCACCGAGGCCCTTGGGGCATTGCCGGTGGGCCTGTTACCACCGGTTGTCGAATGTCGGGCCGTGCTCAAGCCGCCTAAGGTAGGATGGCCGGAACTGGCAACGCAGTACGGCATCAAGGGAAAAAACAACACCCTATATATGGGTCGCAGTCTTGTGACTCCGATCCCCGACACCAACAGGGCCTTGGTGATAAAACTCGGCACTGCCAAGGATACACCTGAGGGTCTAAGCCAGGAGTCGGTATGGATGGAATTTCTGCGATCTTCCCGCTATCTGTTCCCGGACCGCTTTGATATTCCTTGCCCGATAACGATCAACGGTTATGCGGTATTCTGTCTTGTCGACTTGCCAATGCGACCGTCTAGGAATCTGGGCATCCATTCCGATGGAATCGCGGTCGGTTTCGTGACGGACAGGGATTACTTTTGTTATCCGAACCAGCCAACCGAAGACCGAAAAGGCCTTCTTCCCCCCGCCTGTTTTATTGAGGTAATGGAGCAAAACAGCCGCCTGCTCGGTTTCCTTGCCGGCCGGGGGATTATCCATACCGCGCCGATTCCGCTCTTCCACAATCGGGTGCAGCAGGAAAGAAGAACCGATCACGGGGTCTATGACTGGCCTTTGGCCGGCCGACTCGACCGCTGGCTGGATTCCTGCCAATATCCCAACCTCGGGACAACCGGTATTCGGGATTTTGAACATTTCCAGACCATTACGGCAACCAACAGCCAACTCTACTGGTACATAGGCATGCATTTATTAAGTCTTCTCCTGGTAGCGGCCAGTTATTTCCGTAATAGAGATCCGGAACGTAAAGGCCGCGACCGGGCCGGTAATCCGTTGGACGCCCGTGACCTCTTCGATGCCCAGCTTCTTAGAAAACTCGTGGTGGCGATCTTCCACGGTTACTATCATGGTTTTGTCGAGCAGGAAGCTATCGATGAGATGCCTTTTCATGTTGAGCGGTTGGTGAACCGAATGATTGAGGAAATGGGGTTTGATTACCATATGGAAGAGGTTTTGCGTGCGGTTGACCAACAACGAATGGATGACGAATCCTTCAGGGAATTCCTGCAAGAAAAGGGCTACAGCGATAGGGAGGCGGCCGGAACAGAAAAGGGCGCCCGAGACGTCATTATCCTTACCGGCCCCCATCTGGGCGGTTTCAATCAGTCGATCTCCCTTCCGGAACTCATTGACGCTGTTGCGTCCATGGCCGCCTCCTGCATCGTCGGCCGGCACCGACAAAATCCGTAACTACTCAGGTGGATAGTCTGTAGGTGTTTAGGTGGATAGGGGGGGATAACCATGTGAGATTGCACAAAGCTCAGAGCATTTGAACTGGCCGAAACTTTTAGAGACCGAAAAGGTGTTGGGGTCCTTGATTTGTTCTTTACGCAGTCCTAACAGACTACAGCCTAAACAACCTGAGTAGTTATCATATTTCTTCCTTTCCCCGCGTCTTCGCATCCTCCTGTTCACGCCCCAAGGGAACGTTTCTCCAATGTTTTTTCAGACCTGACTCAATCCATGGTTGAATGGCGGCAAGCAAATCCTCCCTTTCCAGATATGGACACGGCCGGCCATAAGGAAATTGTCGACATTGACCGGGTCTTGCCTCGTGGACTGTACACCTTTTGGTCATTCTGTCCGGCGCAAAAAAAATACAGAAGCCGTCTGCATTGACCATGAAGGTGTATTTGTTTTCCATATACCGTCTGCGCACATCGCCGTCCGAGATCCCCATATGCCGGGCCAACCGGTTGATATCCTCGGCGGTAATAAGGAGCATCGAACCCTTGAGTCGATGGCAACAATACCCTGGACAATAATTACAGTAGATCATAATGTTACTTCGTTCCTTTTAACTAGTGCCTGAACGGAAATTCGGGTTTCACGGATATTAGGTCCTTTAGGTCCCTTGAGTCCTTTGGGAATTATGGGAATAATGGGACTTCTGGGAGTTATGGGAGTTATGGGACCTATACAAGCAAGGCCGGATCAGCTCCAACCCGATTTTCCGTTCAGGCACTAACTATCCACTCGCCACGTGTCACCAGCCACTGCGGCCTTTGGCCGACCTATGGAATACCTCATCAGCAGCCGGTGGGAAGGTAGATAAATTCGGCGGGCAAACCGAAGCGTTGGGATAACATATCCTGCAGGCGCAGGAGCGACCATTTTTCCGTCTCATAGTGTCCGCAGAAGGCCACGTCCATCAGCAGTTCACGGGCCGGATGATAGGCGACATGCCGTACCTCACCGGTAATGAGAATATCAAGGCTACGGTCCTTGGCCTCTTCCAGGATTTCTTGGCTTGCGGCATCACCCGCAATAATCCCCACCCGTTTTATGGCAACAGGACCGAACGGAAAGGTAACAGGTCTGTTCACAAACAAGGCCGTTAACCGGCGATATAATCCCTCTTTCAGAACCGAATCCAGAAATTCACCCTCATAACCGAGCATCATACCCTTATAATGGCCAAAGGGTCGTATGTCCACCAGCCCCAATTCCTGGGCAATGACGATGTTGTGCCCCAGCTCCGGATGAATATCCATGGGAAGATGAATGGCAAAGAGGGAAAGCCCGTGTTCCATGAGTAGCTTGAAACGGCGGACCCAGATGTTTTTTATGGGAAATGGCTGTCCCCAAAAGAACCCATGGTGAACGATGATATAGTTTAATCCCCTTGCAGTTGCCTGTTCAAAGAGATCAAGACAGGCATCAACCCCCAGACAGAAACCGCTTATCTCGTCAGCGCCCTCTACCTGGAGTCCGTTCAGGGAACGGTCCGGATATCGATCCAGGGCAAAGAGTTTAGAGAGAAAAAGGTCCACTTCCTTTCTTGTTGTCATACCCTGCTCGTAACTACTCAGGTTGTTTAGACTGTAGTCTGTTAGGACTGCGCAAAGAACGAATCAAGGATCCCAACTCCTTTTCGGTCTCTAAAAGTTTCGGCCGGTTCAAATGCTCTGAGTTTTGTGCGATCTCGCATGGTTATTCCCTCCTATCCACCTAAACACCTACAGTCTA
>CAZDYX010000403.1:0-3564 GCA_964509775.1 uncultured Desulfobulbia bacterium
TTTTCTTCTTTATCTATTCACCTTAACACCTACAGACTATCAACCTGAGTAGTTACGTTTGATACAGCCTAAAAAAATGTCGGCCCCGCATAAAAACGCTCAAGCCGACCTATAATTTAACCTATTGAAATGATGTAATTTATAAATTTAATCCGCTTTTTTAAAAAATAATCCTTCTCATGGCTTGACAAACCAATGTCCTAATATGGTAGAACAAAAAAAGTATCGAGTAAAAATGATTCGTCCCTAACCCCCATGCCCTGCGGGCACAACGAACAATGAAAATGGAATCCAGGAGTCAGGAGTCAGAATCAGAAATAGAGAGCCTCGCGAACCCCCTCCTGTCTCCTGTCTCCTGAATTCTGAATTCTGGATTCTTCATTTTCATATAAATCGCTTGATTCCGGACTTTCGAACCTGACCCGTATGCCGGTTTCGCATCCCAATCCCCTGACGGTTTTATTCTTGCAACTTATGTCACGGGAATGTTAAGAAGGAAAGAGTTTTTTAAATTTGCCCAAATATTATTTAAAAAAGATGGACTTAGTTCCTTTTATAAAGGGTAAGGAGGCGCATGTACATACCGAAAAAGACACAGGTCTTCTTCTATCTTGTGACTGCAGTTTTCCTGATATCCGGTCAATGGGGATGCGCGACAGCCCCGGTACGCACCGGCCAGACCTTTTTTCCCCCCTTTCCCGAATCCTCCAAACCCGCTGTGAGTTATGCACCCGAGGCAGGATGCCCATTAGAACCTGTGTTTTCACCTGATGCTCCGGATCAAGAAACTTCAGCCCCTATTTCAGAACCGGAACCTGAGCTCACCGTTGATAAGGAACTGAACGACCTGGCAAGCCTTGGCCATTGGGAGGAAGGAGTTTTTCTCCCGGAACCCGGGGAAAATGCGGTTAAATATGACTTCCCGGTAACGAAAAACAAACAGGTGGAATACTATTTAAACCTCTTTCAAACCGATCAAAAGGAGATTTTTACCCGCTGGCTTGCCAGATCAACCAGATACCTGCCCATGATCAGAGAACAACTTGCCAAGGCAGGCTTGCCCCTTGATCTTGCGTATCTTGCCATGATCGAAAGCGGATATTGGCCAACTGCCCTCTCAAAGGCCAATGCGGTCGGCCTTTGGCAGTTTATGGCCCCCACCGGCCGCGAGTATGGGCTCCAGGTTTCCGACTGGGTGGACGAAAGAAGGGATCCGGAAAAGGCAACCCAGGCAGCAACGGCATATCTCTCCGGGCTCTTTATGGATTTTAACGACTGGTACCTGGCAGTTGCGGCCTATAATGCCGGCCCGCGCACCATTAACACGGCAGTCGATGCTTGCCAGACGAACAATTTCTGGCAGTTGGCCGAAAATGGGTATCTTCCGCCGGAAACACGGCGTTATGTGCCGAAACTGCTTGCTGCCATCATCATTGCCAAGAATCCGACCAAATACGGTTTTACCGATATCCCGTTTCAACCCGGCCTCGTCTATGAGAGCATCGACGTACCACGAGGAACCAGCCTCAAGGCCGTATCAGTGGCCGGAAAAATAGACGAGGACATCATTTGCAATTTAAACTGTGAACTCATAAAGGGGGTTACCCCGAAAGACCATGCCAATTATACCCTTAAGGTACCGGTTGAACACCGGGGAATAATCGCAAAAAACTTAAGCAGTGTTGCCGCCATTCCCTTCATAGAATTTAAGACCCATGTGGTCAAACAGGGAGAAACCATCACCCAGGTCTGCCGCCAGTATGATCTCTCAAAGACCTCCCTGTTGAAGGCCAATAACTTGAGAGTGGCAAGCCTCTCCCCTGGACAAAGACTGCGCATACCTTATCAGACGATCCGCTACGAGCTTATGCCGGAAGGAACCAAAGGTATTGCCGTGGCAAGTGCAGCAGCACCGGCGACAGTCTTTTCCGCCAAAAATCCGACCAAACATCGGGTTAAAAAGGGTGAGACAATCTATGGGTTAGCAAAACAGTATAATGTACCGGTTGACCTTGTCGCCAAATGGAACGGGCTTAAAGAGACCGCGCATGTTAAGGCGGGTGATGAACTGACGTTTTATGTTGAAGAAACCCCTAAGCCCGCTTCTTCCCAGGCAAAGACGGCGACAAAACAGCATAGAGGAGGAGAAACAAAGGTTGCTTTAGCACCGGACAAGAAGGCGCCCCCGCCGCAAAACGATAAAAACAAGAGGCCTGACTCCCCAAAACTGGCGGCAAAAGAAGTTGGTAAGATTACCTATTATCGGGTTCAGGATGGTGACACCTTATGGAATATCGCCCAACGGTATAACGTCACCCCCGATGCTATTCGAGAATGGAACAACATGAATAACGACAGTATCTATCCCGGCCTTCAGCTCATCTTAAAGATCCTCCGAGAGGATGCTTGATATCAGTTTCCGCATCCCTTACCTCGGCAGTTTCACAAAAGGGTCGCAAAAAGGACCTTTTCTCAAAAATCTATGCTCAATGACTTCTACCTCTCCAATGGTAGTATATCACCAGACTTTTTTGGCTCTTCGTGGATTAGTGGGAAATCACTTTGAGATACGTCCAACTTTTTGGAATTGGTGCGTATAACGCACCCTACAAAAATGAAGAATACATGCTGGTTATGTGAAAGAACAATGAACTTTACATTAGGAGGTCTGGCATGCTTGAACTTCACAAGAATATTGTTCTTGATGAGAATCAGAAACCCATAGCGGTTCAGGTTCCGATTGAGGAATTTGAGCGTTTGGAAGAGGTTATTGAGAACTATGGCTTGGCAAAGCTAATTGACGAGGTAGCCGATGATGAACAGCTTTCAGTGCACGAGGCTAAGAGCCTTTATCGGTCTTTGAAGCAACATGTGGAAAATTGAATACAAAAATCGCTTTTTGAAAGAACTTTCGAAATTGCCTGAGGGTGTTCAAACTCAGGCGGAGAAAATGGTCTTTGAGGATCTCATATGTGAGAATCCGTTTGTTCTCGGATACCTTGAGCAAATGAAAGGGTACCCTGGGAAATACAAGATCCGCATTGGACAGTACAGAATCGGCGTTACAATAGATAAACAGAAGAAAGTGCTAGTCTGTAACCGAATTGCCCATCGAAAGGATATATACAGGCTTTTTCTATAGGCTCGTTGGGTTAGGCGTCCTTTGCCGTAACCCAACAATCAATTTTCCATTTATCCTCCTCGTCAGGCGGAGTCCGTGGCTGTTTAGGAATTGGTTTCTACTGCAGCCGGCTGCAAATTCCATGGGCTGTGTCGTAATCGTTTAGCCCCCCTCCCCCTTGCATCTGACCTATGTCCGCAAACGACGGTTGGCGCATATATTGCTTGATTCGTGAGTAGCCTACTTTTTTTGAAAATTTTTGGACGCCGCAGATGAGGCGGTATGTTTCGGGACCGCCGCACCCCAGTGCGGCATTTATATGGAAAGCCGCTCTGGGGAGCGGCGATCCCGGGGAAACTCCTACGCCCTCATCTATAGCGGCCATGTCCAGCTCGTAGGTTGGGTTAGGCGCCCTTTGCCGTAACCCAACAATCAATTTTCCA
>CAZDYX010000404.1:0-3560 GCA_964509775.1 uncultured Desulfobulbia bacterium
GAGAGTTGAACCGCTTAAGCCCCTCGAATTCTTCTATGGAATCTTCCTTGCTTTTAAGGATTTGGTATGATAAACAGTTTGTCAGAATTATCGAAGCCTTAGTAACCCTTATCTACCCAAAAAGGGGATATCGTATGGTTAAAGGATGATTGAAAACCCCATTTCCCCAAAGAAGTGGGGTTTTTTGCTTTTTTAGGGCCGGAGAATCATTGGGGCGAAAATATGTCTAAGAAAAAGGGTGAAAATTCATGGAGATGGCAAAAGAAGAGGCAAGAAAGCTAATTGACAAATTGCCTGATCAGGCAAACTGGGACGATATAATGTATGAGTTCTATGTCAGAAAAAAATTGGAAGTTGCCCTAAAAGCTGCCGAAGAAGGGCGGGTTGTGTTTCATGAGGAAGTTAAAAAAAGGTTTTCTCCATCATGATAATAGAATGGTCAGAATCGGCAGTTGCTGATTTGGCTGGTATTCGAGAATATATTGGAGGGGACTCAGAATATTATGCCGCACGGTTTATCGAAAGAATAATAGAAGCAGTCGAAAGGCTGGAGTTTCACTGGTATTTGTCAATTTCAAAGAATTGACCCCGCATGACTCTCATTAATGGAATGGGAATGAAAAAATTAGTGAATCTATTGGACAACGTTATATATTGAATTATTGACTTCCGCATAAGTAATGCAATATAATAGGGACATCATAAGAGGAGGTGTCCCTATGCGACCTCAAGGTTCTCCACAATCGTTGGAAGAACGTCGGAAACGTGTAATCACCTTTCTTAAACAGAATTTGTCCCTTCACGAGATCGCCCGTCGTATGGGTTGCCATGCCAGCAGCGTCCTTCGGTGGCGTGATGCATTCCAGGACGGCGGTGAAAAAGCGCTGAAGGCCAAGCCGGTGTCGGGTAGACCGCCAAAGCTGACAACGAAACAGAAAGAACGCCTTGTTCTTCTCCTGACTCAGGGGGCCATGGCACACGGCTACCGAACCGAGCTGTGGACCACACAACGCATTGCCGATCTGATTGAACGTCAGATGGGAGTAAAATACCATCGTAATCACGTGGGTAAACTCCTCCACCAGATAGGTTGGAGCCACCAGAAGCCGGAACGTCGCGCTATTGAGCGGAACGAAGCGGCCATCGAGAAATGGAAACGATCTGTCTGGCCCCGTGTAAAAAAAACGCCGCAAGGCTGGAAGCCCACCTCGTCTTTATCGACGAATCGGGCTTCCTCTTGATTCCTTCGGTTCATAAAACATGGAGCCCGATAGGCCAGACCCCGATTTTGCATCATCGGTATCGTCATGACCGCATCTCCGCCATCTCTGGCATTGCCGTCAGTCCAAAACGTTTTCATTGTATGTTGTACTGCCAATTATATGAGGACAATATCCAGGGCGAAGAAGTGGCCGTCTTCCTCCGCCATCTATTGCGTCAAATATCCGGCCATCTGATCGTCCTGTTGGATAATGGTAAGACTCATCGAAGCGATCCCATTGTGGAGCTTCTTTCTCGAACCTCTCGTTTGCACTTAGAGCCATTTCCAGCCTATGCTCCCGAACTGAACCCAGACGAGGGCGTATGGAATCACCTTAAAAAAAAATTAGCCAACGGTCGCCCTGATACAAAAAACGAGTTAATGGACGTATTGTCCGACGAAATATGCCGCATGGCTACTTCGCAGACTCACTTGCGAGCTTGCATCAACCAGTCAGATTTACCCCTTTTTTTGTCTTAATCGTTGCATTACTTTTGCGTCACTCTATAACCTGAGGGTAGGCTCCAGAGCCCACCATAAATAAAATAATAATATAAGCTACCCAAAAAAGAAACCTCCTGTTAAGAGAGAAAGTAAGCACCACCAAACTCAAACTCTTAAACAGGAGGTGTTCAATGAACGAGGTAGAGAATATCAGACTGGGGGATTTTCGTCAATTCAAAAAAGAAATCCGGGGATCAAAGGAGTATCTGATCGTAGGGATTGACGTGGCCAAAGAAAGGCATCATGCTTTTTTCGGTACGGCCACCGGGAAGACGCTGTTAAGGCGACTGATCTTTGAAAATAGCGGAGAGGGGTTTAGGAAGTTGATAAACCAGACGGAAGCGATCCGAGAGGCCCAAGGACTATCGAAGGTGGTATACGGATTAGAGCCCACCGCCGATTATCACAAGCCGTTAGGAGAGTATTTGCAGAACTACGGTCAAAGGGTAGTCCTGGTTTCGGGAGTGGCCGTCAAACGCAACCGGGAGCTCTTGGATGGGCGCTGGGATAAAAACGACACTAAGGATTCCGCCAATGTGGCTGATCTGATTACCCAGGGGAAGTGTCAGTTTTATGAGAGTCCGGGGATGGAACTGCGGGATTTGCGCAGCCTGCTTTCGCTGAAACGGAAGATGAAGAAGCAGGAGCGCAGTTATCGGGTGCGGATTCGGAATCATCTCATGGCCCAATATTTTCCGGAACTGGACCGGTATAGTGAGTACCGGGAGGTAGAGGCCATTGTTCGCTGGTGCCTGGATCCCTCCCGGATAGCGGAATTTGAGAATGATCAGTTTATAGAGCTGGTGTCCCCTAACCGAAAGAGTCGGGCGCTGCGCCAACGCCTGCAAGCTATTCAGAAACTGGCTATGGACTCGGTGGGATGTCCAATGGGGGAAGGAGCGGCCTTTGAAGCGAAGGTCCTGGTGGAAGGGTTACGGGAGATTCGGATGGCCATTAAGTCCACGGATGATCAAATCCAGGCTATCTGTCGGCCGTTTCCGGAATATAAATATCTGCTCACTATTCCCGGTTTTGGTCCGGACGTTTCGGCCAAGGTGCTGGGGGCGATAGGGAATCCCTTCCGATTTGAAAACCGGAAACAGGTGATCAAGATGGCTGGTTTGGATCTGGGCGCCGAGCGGAGCGGAAAAACCTCGGAAACGTTTTATCCGGTTATTTCCAAAAAGGGGAAAGCCGACCTGCGCTATGCCTTATACCAGGCGGCCCATATTGCCTCCTCTCTGAATAAGGAATTCAAACGCTATTATGTCCAGCAACTGGCGGGACGAGAGAAGGAGAAAGGGATCAACACCAAAAGAAAAGTCAAGCTGGCAGCCAAACTCTTGGTCATTGCCTGGACGATTATGAAGAAGAAAGAACCCTTCGACTTTTACTATTTTATGCAGGATTAATCAAATTTCCCTTTAGCGAGCCCGATGGACAACGTGGAGGCCGTTTACGGACCTCGGGGGGGACAATCAAGGGCCGCTCACTAAACTTTAAAACCTGGATAAGGGATGATGGATAGCGGCGTTCGTGCCGCATATCGGATACTGATAACGCTGAGGTTTAAAGTTCGATACTGGTGAGCACGGGGGACCCAATGAATCACGTCTGCCTGTCAGGCGAATACGGGAGGTGCGTCCAAAAAATGGAGAAATTTCTATCTCATTAAAATCGTTATTTTTATCGAATTGCTCTTTTTTCTCTTGACAGGATTAATATAGGATGTCCCCCTTTACAAGAAATTGTAGCGCCAGAACCCGTAATGCCAGGCTGGCGGCTGTCCGAGCCC
>CAZDYX010000405.1:0-1077 GCA_964509775.1 uncultured Desulfobulbia bacterium
CGTAGCGCTGCTACGCCTGCGGTTTTGTTCAATCGGCGCAACCAAATCTGACCCAAATCCGGGCGCGATCTTGGGCTATTTATTATTGGCCGAGGCCCTTATATTGCCTTCAACTCCAGCATCTCACCCTGCCCAATGATTTTATCTATATCGAGAAGAATCTTCACCTTGCCTTTTATCTTGGCCATACCAAGGAGATAGGTGGTTTCAATGTTTGCCCCGAAGGAGGGAGGGGGTTCTATCTCGCCGGCTGAAATATTCAAGACC
Organism: uncultured Desulfobulbia bacterium; assembly: GCA_964509775.1. Classification (GTDB taxonomy): domain Bacteria; phylum Desulfobacterota; class Desulfobulbia; order Desulfobulbales; family CAZDYX01; genus CAZDYX01. Next base: position 268 of record CAZDYX010000405.1, read on the forward strand.
TCTGAAACGGAATCCACCACCATCCCAATCTGAATGGTGCCTGCTTGTCCCTGCACCTCCACCACAATGACGCAAGTCCGATCCACATACCCCTTAGACTCCATGCCAAACTTAAGCCGAAGATCCAAAACCGGTATTACCCGTCCCCTTAAGTTAATCACCCCTTTGACATAATCCGGAGTGTGAGGAACAGGGGTAATTTCCATTATCCCAATAATTTCACGGACCTTTAAGATACCTAATCCATATTCCTCGTCACCGAGGGCAAAGGTAAGATATTTTCCCTCCAAGGCCTGGACCCCATGAATTTCCTCTGCCACATTCATTCTGCTCTGTGTCATGTCTCAAACCTCCTCCATGAAAAGGCGTCTTGTAAACCGGTTACTCCTGTGATGTTATTGGCCCCCTTCTTGGGTGGTAAAAAAACCTGCGATATCCAGAATAAGGCCAACCCGCCCGTCGCCCAGTATGGTGCCGCCGGCAACCCCCTTGATGTCGGTCATATACTCACCGAGGCTCTTGATAACCACCTCTTGTTTTCCAAGCAACCCATCAACCATGAGGGCCCGTCTTTGCCCCTCATTTTCTATCACCACCACTATTCCTTCACAGGGATCAGTACATTCCGAATCTTTAACACCAAAGACTTCGTACAACCGGATGATAGGAACCAGGTTCTCGCGGATCAACAAGGCCTCTCCTTGACCATGAACGGTTTGGTACATTTCACGGGTAGGTTTAATGGACTCTTGAATATTTATGGTGGGGATGATGAAACGTTCACTTCCCACCCTCACCAAGATGCCGTCG
>CAZDYX010000405.1:1087-3549 GCA_964509775.1 uncultured Desulfobulbia bacterium
GCGGAAGCCGAATAACAAAAAGGGTTCCCATTTCTGGCCGGCCGTTTATCTCCACCTTCCCCCGCAATCTCTCCACCGCCTTTTTTACGACGTCCATACCCACGCCACGACCAGACACATCGCTGATCTTTTCAGCGGTAGAAAACCCGGGTAAAAAAATAAGATTTTCAATTTCACGCGGAGAAAGGACGTCATCCTCTCTGATCAATCCCCGTTCAATTGCCTTGGCCCGGACCCGTTTGCGGTTAATCCCGTGGCCGTCATCCTCAATTTCAATAACGATGTTTCCTCCCTTCTGATAGGCCCTCAGGTTCACCGTGCCTTGTTCGGGCTTCCCCAGTTTCTTTCTCTCTTCCGGAGGTTGCACGCCATGGTCAACGGCATTGCGAATCATATGCACCAAGGGATCATAAATGGAGTCCACCATATTGCGGTCGATTTCGGTCTCCTCGCCACTCATGATCAACTCTACCTTTTTTCCCGATTTCTTGGAAAGATCGCGCACCAATCGGATCATCTTTTGAAAGGTCTGCCAAATGGGAACCATGCGCATGGACATGGCCGTGCGTTGCAACTCGGAGGTGATTCGGGTGAGCTGGGAGAAATCCTTGGTGAGCTTGGGATCGGCGATCCTGGAAACATGGCAGTTTTTTGGAGCTCTGAGGTAATGCGGGCAAGTTGTGAAAAATCACGGATAAGTTTCTGATCGGCAACACGGGCCACCAAGGGGTTATGCCGTACCTGCGACTGCATGATAACCAATTCGCCCACGGCATTGACCAAATTATCCAGTTTATCCACATCAACCTTAATAGATTCACCGACACCCTTCTTTACCATGGGTCCTTGGACTGTGCCTGTTTCTGGCGCGAGGTTCACGGGCTTAGGGGGAGGGGGCAGGGGTTTAGACAAGGGAGGTGGTGATGAGGGCTTTTGAGGCATAGCTTCCATCGACGCATTCTCTTCCACGGCAGGGGCCTTGGATGCCTCGGGTTGAGTGACGGGGGGGGAAGGAGCCTCCTTTGCCTTTTTTATCAATGGTTCTTTTCGGGACAGAGCCGTGGCCTGTTGGGCTCCCGATCCACGGGCGGCCTGGATTATTTGAACCCGGGAGACATATTCACCGATGTCAAAATCTTTATACTGCTCTGGGCCGTTATCAAGCACATCCTTTAAGTTCTGAATCATGGCCCGTAAAAAATCACCGACGCTTAAGATTACGTCGATAATTTCCGAGTCCATGGGAAATCGTCCATTCCGGACATCATCGAGGAGGTTTTCAGTGGTATGGGCAAGTTCATTAATGTTCTTTAAATTGAGAAATCCGGAAACACCCTTTATGGTGTGAAAGGGCCTAAATATGCTGTTGATAATTTCAAGGTCGCCGGGATTATGTTCAAGGTCGAGGATATTTACTTCAATACTCTGCAGATGCTCAAAGGCCTCGGCAATAAACCCGGAGATGAGGTCCCGGTCCTGAAAAAAATCAGGGCATGTGGTATTTGCACTTGGTGGTGTTTCACTGCCCACCGGAGTTTCAGTCGTCATTCCCTCTGCATTTGACGCAGGTTTACTCATTGTTGCATCACTGGAAATTTCTGCGTGTTTAGGGGGATGACGATCTCCAACCTTATATCCGGTCGTAGCCAAGTGTGATTTAAAGGCCGACCACATGGCAGGATCATCCTCACCGTTTTTACGCACGGATTCTTGCATGAGGGAGATACATTGGGCCAATCGATCATAATTTTCTGCCGTATCGGAAAGATCGGTCATAATGAACTTCTCGAGCACGCCCTTGACCTCTGCCCCCATGGAGAGCAAAATATCCATCCGGCCAATTTCCTCGCTACCCAAAAACTGCTCTAAAAGCTCCAACAACGCACCAACCTGAGAGAGATCTCCCGGTTCTATCATAAGGATTTTGATGGCCATATCATCGAGATAATCCGATATTGCCTTCTTTTCCCTAACCATGAATATAGTCCTCCATCTCGCTAACGCTCATGATCAGAGATCACCCCCAGATCATGAGAAGGAATTCAGAAGTCAGGATTCAGAATACAGAAGTAAAGACAAGCTGGGCATGTTCAGGGCGAATTCTGACTCCTGACTCCTGAATTCTGACTCCTGAATTCTGAATTCTGGATTCTGGATTCTATTTTTACGCTAACCAAGGCAAGACGTGCCGTCTGATTGTCTGATATCCGTCAATGTTATTCTATTTTACTAGTGTGCCAGTTTTTTTGTGATTACTGCAAGTTTTTTTGCAAGGTCGAAAAACATCATCTTTCCTCCTATTTTCCTTTCCCAAGATCCGGCGAGAGGTTTTTCCCTTCCTCGTTGCATTGGAGCCTCTTGCAAAATTCCGGAAAATGTACTTTTCGGGCCTTGATCATCGTTTCGACACAGTTCAATGCTTCTTGGTTTAAATCGTAGGTCGGGTTAGGCGTTTTTTGCCG